>PWFE01000125.1 GCA_003554115.1 Haloferacaceae archaeon
AGTGACGCCACAGAGTTAGCAACCCTGCGCCTTGGGCCAGGCTTGGCTACCGCAACACGCTGGTTTGTATTGTCGCCCCTACGGACTCGGGACACTGTGCCCCTACAGTACTACACGCGAAGGAACTCGGCTCCAGCACTTAAACATCACGAACCACCGCCGGCGTGTTGTGGCCTGACATAGCTCTCGTGAGTCGACTGTTCGCGCCCTGTTAGATACCGCCTACACCTCGTTGACAGCCGGTAGTCAGTATCTACTAACCAGACGTCGATGACAGGTTGACCGGCGCCCACGGTTCTTCCGACGGCACCGACACCCCTAACCAGCATGCTGCACTGTCGGCCAAAGAAAAGCCTGATAACTCCTATACGGGCGTTTGGACCTACAGAGAATCCGCTCGCCGAAAAAATACGTGAGATCGTCGACGGCTTAGATGCTCGCCCTGTCACCGCTGAGAGCTAACTATCAGGTTCGGATTTTCGGGAGCATCCGGAGATAGATACCGCGTTCACAGCAGTCCAGCATGAATGACGAGCAGTCGCTGTACGAAACGCTCCCAAACCCGAGGCTGATGTTGCCCGTTCTGTACTGCCGTGTGAGCCGTCCCTCGGCGAGTCGAAGCACACGAGGTACCGTCCAGTGGAGGTCCCGTCGGGCCACATCCTCGATGTGATGGGCTGCGTCGGTAGTGAATGTCGGCCGAAAAAGCCGAAACAGCGATCCGACGAGCAGCTCCACGAATCCACCGCTCTCATCGTCTGTTTGGACTGTCGCTGGAGCAACCGTGAGATATCGGTCGACGCCGACTGACTCCATCGCATCGAGAATATGCGAGCCACTCACTGAGAAATAATCCGATGGACTGTGTTCGGTGTGCCACAACCCGTTGCAGACGGCTGTCGCCTCCGCTACTGCCGATTCGACGTTACGGCCCGCATAGGTGTCGACCTCGACTACGGAGACTGTAGACGAGCCCCAAGAGAGTTGTGCAGACGGCCGAACAGCAGCGATCACCTCGTGGCCACGGTCGACTGCCTGTGCCACGAGCTGTCGGCCGAGTGGACCGCTTGCACCGAAGACGGTCAGCTTCACGGCTGACTGTCTCACTCACTGCCAATAAGTAGTTGGTGGCTACCGTGTGCGATCATCTGGTGTAGCCGGGCGAGACCACACTTCGGCCAATTAGGCCCGAATATACTCTTCGTTGAGTTCCCACTCGCCGTTGTCGCCTTTGGTGAGGTATTCACCGTAGTAGGGAACTCGATTGCTGACGACCGTCTGGAACGCCTCGCGTATCTCTGCGCGGCTCATCTCGCCCATCGAGCGCAAATCGTCGTTACGGTTGAGACAGCCCTTGAGATATCCTTCATGTGTCACACGCACGCGATGGCAGTTCGCACAAAACGTCGGGTTCTCGACGGGGTCGACGATTTCGACCATTCCACAGTCACCGACTGAGTCTCCGTTAGTCTCCGGATCGGTACTACTGACGTAGTAGCGCTTTCGGTCGTGCATCTCGCGGTGCTCGACGCGGTCGGCGATGGATTCGAGCCAGCGATGGACCCGCTCGATGTCGATGTTCCACTCGGGGCGACCAGTTAACTCAGGCATGTACTCGATCAACTGTAGCTGGAGGCCCTCGCGATTGGCGACGTGTTCGACCATGCCGTCGACGTATCCAGCGGTGTGCTCAAAGACGACCATATTTAGTTTTACGGGGGCTAACTCGGCTTCGAGCGCTGCTTCAACGCCGTCAAGGACCTCCTCGTAGGCACCGGATTTTGTGACTTGGGCAAACTGCTCGGGATTGAGGGCGTCCTGAGAAACGTTAACACGGTCGAGTCCGGCCGAACTGAGCTGTTCAGCGCGGCCGCGGAGGAAGGTGCCGTTAGTTGTCAGTGAGGCCTCCATCGAATCAGGCGTTCGTCGGATGATCTCTTCGAGATCTGCCCGCAACATCGGCTCGCCTCCGGTGAACTTCACCTTCTTGACGCCGAACTCCTCGACGACCTCCAAGAAGCGAACGACCTCGTCGGCAGTGATCTCGTCCTCGGAGGGCTCCATCGGCCCGCGAGTGTCGCCGAGCCCCTCGTTGTGACAGTAGATGCAATCGAAGTTACAGCGGTCGGTTAACGAGATCCGGACGCCGGTCACCTCCCGCCCGAACTCGTCTTCGAGTGGCTCGTTCATTGGCCGAATGTTTCTTCCGGGAAGACTTAAATCGGCAGGCTTCGACCGGGATTTTGAAACTAGTAGCAGTTACTCCATTGGGCAAACGTTGGAAGGTATGATCACAATATGAACCATTGACAAGTAGGACAACGACAGAACTCTGATGATGTTGCTGCGACGTTGCCGAGCGATTCGGACTGGCGAACCAATTCTTGTGTCTGTTGGACTGGCGGTCCTCTCACTAAGCAGTATCAATACCTACACGAACGTTCGAGATTGAAACCGGACTGATTTGTACCCCTCAGGCGTACTGACAGGTATGACCGACGACACTGATGATCCCGCGATCCCGATTGTTTGTGAGGCTTGCGGCACTGAAACGACGGTGCCGCTCTCGGAGGTTGCCGACCAACTCAGCCGACACAACGAGAACAGACACGACGGCAAAGAGTGTGCGGAAGTCGACCCTAAATTAAAATCGAGAATCCAAGATTTGGCCGCGAGAGATATCGGCCTACTTGAGTAGTTCCCTCATTGTTTAAACGGTGAGTCGTAGTCCGTCACGGGCAATCCGAACCTCACCAGCAAAGCCCGCGGTAGTAACTGCTTGCCGCATTTCCTCGTGGTTGCCGTCCGTATGCGGGAACAGATGCGTGAGATACAGTCGGTCGACACTACAGCCAGCTAAGGCGTCACCCAGCTGGGTGGGGGTTGGATGGCCCGAGACGTCGACGCCGTCGGGAAATGAACAGTCGTGTGCAAGCACGCGACAGTCGTTAGCAAAGCGCCCCATTCCCGCAAACGCCTCGGAGTCACCACTGAACGCGAACACCGCCTGTTCGTCGGTTGAGTCGGCAAACCGATAGGCCAGCCCGTCCATCGAATGTCGCGTCTCGTAGCTCTCGATTCCAAAGCCGGCGACCTCGAACGACTGGCCCGCTGTCACGTCTCGAATCCGGAGGTCGACTCTGCCATCCAGATACGAATGAACCGACACTAAGCCGTCGATTACCTGCTTGGTTCCGGTAGGACCGACGATTTCGAGATACTCCTCGCCGGCAAGCCATCGTGCTTTGAGCAGTGCCATGAGATCAGAGAGATGGTCGAGGTGATGATGCGTTAGGAGGACACTACTGACTCCTTCGCAGCCGACGCTGGTGCGAGCCAGCCGGTGGAGCACGCCGCTGCCGCAGTCGACAAGCAGTGAGCGGCCAGCACTCGTCAGCAGGAGGCCGGTCTGGACGCGACTCACCGTCGGCATCGCGCTACCGGTACCGAGAAACGTGACCTGCATGTGTCGCTGAAGACCGCCGGCCCGCAAATCCGTTTGGGTCTCTGTCGTTCAACACAATCGACTTACGCGCCCAGTGATAACGAAAATCAAGATGGCCACCCTTGGCCGCGAGTTGCTCTGTTTGAAAGCTGACAACTACGCGTTCGATCCAGCAACCGTCGACATCGAAGACGAGGAGGTACTCGAACTGTTCGAGCCCGTGGTCCGCGAGTGGTGGGTAGCGGAGTTCGGGGCGTTTGTCGGCTCCAACGGCGGCTTTTTTACCCCTCCCCAGCGCGGGGCGATCCCGCACATCCATACAGGCAACAACGCGCTGATCTGTGGCCCAACTGGCTCCGGCAAAACCCTCGCGTCGTTTGCGGCGATCATCAACGAGCTGTTTCGCCGCGATCAACAGAACGACGAGGGCCTGAAAAACTCGGTGTACTGTCTGTACATCTCGCCGCTGAAATCGCTGGCCAACGACATCCACCGCAATCTCACCGTTCCCTTGGAGGGAATCTCCGAACGACTGGCAGATCAGGGCGTCGACACCGAAATCAGACACGCGATCCGCCATGGGGATACCAACAGCACCGCACGCCAGAAGATGCTCAAAGAGACGCCACACATCCTCAATACGACGCCTGAAACGCTGGCAATCCTGTTGAACTCTCCCAAATTCAAGAAGAAACTCGAAACCGTCGAGTACGTCATCGTCGACGAGATTCACAGTCTGGCCGAAAACAAACGCGGGACACATCTGACGGTTTCGCTGGAACGACTCGAAGCGATGTGTGAGAACTCACCGACGCGAATCGGCTGTTCGGCCACTGTCGAGCCACTGTCAACGGTCGGTGAGTTTCTGGTCGGCCGCAAAGAACCGGGCGGCGAGCCACGCGAGTACGAGATCGTCGACAGCCGATTCGTCCGCGACTTTGACATCCGCTTGGAGTGTCCGACTGACGATCTAATCAACACACCCCGAGCGGTAATCCAAGATAGGTTTTATCGCCGACTCGACGAACTCATCGACGGCCACACGAACACGCTCGTGTTCACGAACACGCGCTCGGGTGCCGAACGGGTACTCAAAACGCTCCGCGAGCGGTTCCCCGAGGAGTATGATGAGACTAACTCGGGGTGTCACCACGGAAGTCTCTCAAAAGATCGTCGTGGCGAGATCGAAGCAGGGCTGAAAGCTGGCGAGTTGGATGTGGTGACGACGTCGACGAGTCTCGAACTCGGTATCGATATGCCACACATCGATCTGGTCGTCCAGATTGGCTCGCCAAAATCCGTCGCTGCGCTGCTCCAACGAGTCGGACGGGCAGGCCACCAGCTTGGCCAGACCGTAACGGGACGAGTAATCGCCCTCGATCGTGACGAACTCATCGAGTGTGCGGTAATGTTACAAAAGGCCGAACAGGGCTTCGTCGACCGGGTGTTTATCCCCGAAAACGCCGCTGATGTAGCGGCCCAACACGTCTATGGGATGGCGATCAACCGGATCTGGCCAGAGAGCGAGCTCAAAGCGACGCTCCGGCGGGCCTACCCGTTTCGTAACTTCGATCCCACCGATTGGGAACGCCTTATGCGGTACTTAACAGCCGACTATCCTGGGCTCGAAGACAAACACGTGTACGCCAAAATCTGGCGCGATACCAACGACCCGCCCGACGGCGAGCACCACTACGAGGAGTTTCCGGTCGACGAGCCACTGATCGGCAAACGCGGGAGGCTAGCTCGAGTGATTTATATGACCAACATTGGGACGATCCCCGACTCGTTTAGCTGTGCGGTCCACACTCGCAGCGGCGACGAGTGGGTCGGCACGCTCGATGAGAACTATCTCGACACGATTGATCCCGGGGATGTGTTCGTTCTTGGCGGTCAGAGCTACGAGTACAGTTACCGGCGAGGCTCGAAGGTGTACGTCGAACCCACGTCAGCGCGTCCGACAGTTCCCTCGTGGTTCGCCGAGCGGCTCCCGCTGTCATACGATTTGGGTCGAGAAATCGTCGACTTCCAGACCAGTGTCCGTGATCGGCTTTCAGCAGGTGGGATCGAAGGACTCAGAACATGGTTACGAGCGTTTCCGATTGACGAACACAGTGTACGGGCGATCAGTCGGCTGTTCGACGAACAGCGGCGGTATCTGGGCGAGACAGCCATCAGTACCGACGAACAACTGGTAGTCGAATGTGAGATTGACCGCACCGAGTACCGCCGCCGGTTTTATGTCCATTCGAACTACGGTCGGGCGTTCAATGATGGTCTCTCACGGCTCACTGCCCATGCGTGTGCGCAGCATGCGACTGCGAACGTCCAAGTGGCAGTCGCTGACAACGGATTTTCGATCCAAATGCCGCTAAATCGAAAAGTCGACATTGCAGGTATTATTCGGGAACTCGATCCTGCTGAGGTCATCCCGAAGCTTCGAGTATCGCTTGACGGAACCGACCTCCTCCAGCGGTATTTTCGCATTAACGCCACCCGTTCGTTGATGATCCTCAAAAACTACAAAGGGTATGAAAAGTCTGCCGCCCAACAGCAGGTCTCCAGCGAGATGCTGCTGTCGTTCGCGCAAGAACTCGATTCATTCGCGGTTATCGAGGAGACATACCGCGAAATCATGGAAGATAAGCTCAACATAACTGGAATTATTGAAGTCCTAACTCGTCTCGACCGGAGTGAGATGGAGGTTGTCTCCCACACAGTCGACTCGCCGAGTCCCCGAGCGTTTGGACTGGCGACACTGATGGCTAGCGATGTCGTTCTCGCGGATGATGAAAGTGCTGTCCTCCAAGAGTTCCATGACAGAGTGTACGAAACGATCGATGACCATCCCGAAGCGGTCGAACCCGACTGAGTGTGGGGTGGCCGTTGTCGAAAGACTTCTCAGCGATAGTCAGCAATCTCGACGACTGCTGACTCGGTGGCGATCACGAACGCCTCCTGTTTCAGGAGCCGTTCGTCCTGTGGCAAAAAGAGGAGGTGTGAGCCCCCTTTCTGTGTCGTCCGAATGACATCCCATTCAGTGCCAACATAGCCTAGATCCGTCTCAGGATCCGGGTCCGCCGAAAGCGACTCCCAATCACTGTATGAGGCCATGAGCTCAGTTGACTTCTTCGAGCGTCACGTCGACGGTGCCGTTGACTCGGAAACTGACCAGCTCACACGAAAACCGGGAGCCGTCGAGATTGTTGGCCCCCATACCGGTCGCAGTCGAACTGTCGGCGCGAAAACCTGCGAGAGTGTTGTTTCGAGACGTGGTGTTTTCGTCGATGGCTTGCCCTCCCTCGCCAGCTGAGTAACCAACCGCTGGTCCACCAACTCGCAGATAGTCCCGTCTGATAAACTGTCCCTGCTGCCCGGAATTGTCCGAGTGGCGTCTTGCCATATTTCGTTAGGATCAACTTATACTGATAGTATTTCTGACCATCTGTGTTACAATGTATCTCTCTTATACGGTTATACTATGTACTTGCAGGCATGCACAGACATTTAGTTACTAAATATGTTACCGTTACATACCCACATGAGGGAGTTACCGCTATGCGCAACTGTCGGTCGACTGAGTGGCTACAGGAGGCATGGTATCTGTAGGCTTGGTGTCTGCGATTACTAATTCAGCAACCAGTTAGTCGGTGGGACATCACAGCCCGACAGTGAGTCGTTGGTCGGATGCCTTCCCGCGAGTTACACCTCATACACTGCAATCGAGGCGTATCGGGTGTACACCAATCCGAGCACGGCACCGTATATCCAGTGGTTGCTCAGTGTCAGAGCCAGATACACCACGAGTGCGACACCACTCTGGCCAGTATAAAACGCAATTACGAATCCGGTCCAGACGATTGTCCCATAGGTGACTCCGCGAAGTGGGACGCTGGAGGACGGCGGAAGGTAGTTTCCCAGCGTAATAAACAACAGCGGCAACACAGTGACTCCGCCGGCAACGAAGATAGCGACTCCGCCCCAGAAGTTCAACCCGTAGCCAACGATGTTGGCGAACCCTGCAAAGGCGACCGGATCAAGCACACCCAACACTGTGGCAACACCGAATATTGGTTGCATAGCGATCATTCCTGCGAGACCCGACACACTGGCAACTGACAGCTCACGGATGCCAATCTGTCCGGATTCTCGTGAGATCTCTTTTGAACTCTGTGTCTCCGGTTCGTTGCTCATACTCAACCCACGGCGAGGACGTCAAAAAGTGTAGTTCAGCAGTAACAAACAGTCACGGTGAGTCGACCAGAACGCTACCGATCGGCCCACTGAAGCAGTCGGATATAAAAGGGCTCGGCTGTCAACGCGCTGTGGTCACCGATCAACACGAGTCCTTTTTTTGCTCGCGTAAGCGCGACGTTGATCCGTCGGTGATCCTCAAACAGCGGTCCCTCAAGCTGGCCGGTGGCGACGAACGAGACGATGATGATCTCTTTGCTTGAGCCCTGAAATCGGTCGACCGTGTCGACAGTGACCTCGACCCGGCGGCTGATCTCGGCGACCTGCGCGCGGAACGGTGCGATAACACCGATTGTATCAGGGTCGACGCCAGCAGCGACGAATGCGTCGACGGTTTCGGCGACCCGTTCGGCTTCGGTCGGGTTCGTATTCCCAACGCGCTGGCCCCCCGGATCAAGAAACGTCACTTGATCACGAAGTTCCGCAGGGAGTTCTGCGGGATCACACACTGCCGTAAGTGACTGTGCAGCAACTGCACCGGTTGCCGGTCGCAACGCGCCATCGTAAAATTCGGCCGACGAAAACGCTTGAATCCGCTGGCTCATTCGGTATTGGCTGGTTAACATCACCGAGGCCTCTGGGTAGTTGTCGATTAACCGCTCGAACAGCGAAGTCGACAGCGGATTCGCGTCTGCGGGATCAACGTCTGTTTCGACCTCGCGATCGACTGATTGCACAACCGGTGGGAGCTGTTCGTGATCGCCAACTAGGACAAAGCGATCTGCACGGTTTAGTGCGGCCATCGCCGCGGGTTCGGTGAGTTGGGAGGCCTCGTCGACGACCGCAACGTCGAACGACTGCTCGCGCATCACACGCGAACCACACGAGGCGGTCGTGGCGGCGACTACGGGAGCATTCCGTAACTCTGCGGCCCGTTCGTGCGGATCGCCACGAGTTTCGAGACGTACATCCAGCATATCCTCTCGAATCCCGGTTTCGGTGCCGACTCGGCAGATGTCTTCGAACCCTTGGGCGCGGAGGGCTTCGAGGGCGTTGTCGACAGCTCGGTTCGTAAACGCCGTCAGGAGCACGCGGTCGCCACGGTCGACGAGCGCACGGATCAGCCGGGCGATCGTATAGGTCTTGCCGGTGCCGGGTGGACCATGAATCAGCGCACAATCCTCGGCGTTAACTGCGAGGTTGACCGCTCGGTTTTGGCCCTCGTTGTTGTCAATAAACGTCTCGGTTCGGTCCTCGAACTCGGGCTCTCGGCGGCCAAATAGGACGTCTTTGCGCTCCAGACTGCTTTTCAGCACCGTGTCATGGAGTGCGGTCAGCATCCGGTCGACCGAAAGTTCGGACGGATAGACATCGAGTCGTCGGAGGTCGACTGGTTCGTCAGTGGTGACGATGATCTCCTCGTCGAGTTGAGCGATCCGGCAGAGTTCAGCATGTCCCTCAACCGGGTTGCCGTCGCTGGCGAGTGCGACATCGCCCTCACGGAGTTTCGAGACCGCCTCACGCGGCTTGCGTGCGCGCAACTCCCAGCGGTTGCCGTCGACCTCACGGTGACCGAGCGGGTCGAGATCGATCAACGCGCGGTCGTCGTCGGCTCGTTCTTGGGCTGTCTGTTCCCAGAGTTTGCGGTACTCAGCGTGGACCGCCCGGCGTTCAGCCTCAATTGCGGCGTAAAAACGCTCGAAGTATTCCAGTTCGTCCGCTGGGATTGGTCGGCCAACCGCGCCAGCTTTCGACTCTTGGTCGAGGCGACCCGAAACCACCATACAGGTGTCCTGTTCGAAGCAGTACTCGCATTTGGCGTCGGCTTCGTAGCCGGTCGGGATTTCGCCGCGGGCCTCGAGGGCGGCGAGTTCGTTTCGAGATCTGACGACGAACTCCAAGAGTCCTCTGCCCATCGTGAACTCCTTGGCCGGCGAGAGATCACCCGACTCTTCGGTGCGTTCGAGCGTCGTGTTTTTTGTATACAACAGCGTGCCGTAGTCGACATCGACGCCGCGTTCTTCGAGCATGAGCGCATAACAGGCGGCCTGGATCTTGTCCTGAAACCGCGGGTCCCGTGAGGTGTTTTTCCCGGTTTTGAGTTCAACCGGCATGCCACGTCGGAGGGCGTCAGCCCGTCCTTTAAGCCCAAACGTCGGACTGATCAGCGTGTACTCCGAGCGCCACTCGTCCTCGTCGGTCAGTGTTCCCTGCGAAAGCCAGCCTTCGATTGCGGCGGCGTTCTGTCTGACCTCACCTTCGACTTCTTCGATATCGCGTCCGAGCAAACCGAGTTCGAGACCCGCCTCCTCGATTCTGTCTTCGATTGCGGCATCGAACTCACGGCCCCGAAGCAGATCGCCAAACACCTCATGGACGATCGTCCCTTTAATGACCGGATAATTAAGTGGGATCGCCGAGAGCTTGTTGAGATAGTACATCCGAGGACACTGAACCCACGAGCGGATGGCCGTCACGTCGACCAGAAAATCAGGTTCGAGCACGACGTATGAGGACTTCGACGTACTGTAGCTAATCGAGTCCTGATACTCTTCGGTTGCGGGATCAGTAACGAGCAGCCCCATTCCCGTCTGGGCATGGATGGCGGTATCGGCCCAGTTAGCCCACAGTGTCACGTCGACCGCTACATCACCATCTGTCTCAGTGCCATCAGTCGGTCGAACACGAAGTTCGGCGAGTGTGCGCTCGCCGTACTCAGTTTCGACAGTCGTGGGCTCGTCGACGGCGACAATCTCGCCACGGAGGCTCGCAGTCACTACTCCATCTCCGAGAGCGGGCTGAAAAACAGTATCGGTGCTCAACAGTCATCGGAGGTGGCATATGCGACGGCAACCTATGGCCGGCAATGTCCGAATCAAACGCGTACAAAACGTACGGAAAGCTGGCTATCAAAGCGGCCGTGGTGTTTCTGATCACGCTCTCGCTGTTCGCCTCTTACAGCTTGCTTGCCCAGCAGGGGCCCTCACTCGATGTGTTGGGTGACATTTTGGTAACACTCTACATCTCAGCACTCGTATTTTATGGCGTTTTCTGGGATCAAATGGACACTCGGCGGTTCCGGCTCGCACTCTACTTTGGCGTCCTACTGTGGGGTACCGAGCGGTTCATCTCGGGTAGTGACGACGTTCTCTCTGTTGTGTTAATCCTCGGCGGACTCGGGATGTTTGTTCGAGAGCTCTATTTCAAAACGTAGGTACCGCCTACTTTTATACCGCAGTCGTACCGAATCGGACCGATACGCTCTTTCGGCTCTGTGACCGTCGACCGGTATGCGAATCAGAGACTGGCAGGACATCCTCTCGGAGGTCATCGAAGCCGACCGCGACCCCGAGGGCTGGCGGGCGGTCGCCGGCCAGCGACAGCGTGGTGTTGGCGAGGATCTGTATCTGGGCCATCCCGCTGGTGGCGTCTACCATCTCAAAACCTACGCCAAAAACCCCTACGAGCTACAGGGTGTCGGCACGCAAGTCGCCCGGAAAGTCGACGCTGGGCTCGACGAGCTGCTTCCCAGCCGAGACGATGACACCGGCCGGTTTGCCGTCCAGCGGCCGCCTGAAGACGAAGCCGAAGCCAAATCGATGGCCACACGGATCGAAGAAACACTCAAAGTCCACGCCGAGGCCCCGACGAACAGCGAGGATTTCTTCACCGACATGATGGAATCCGTCGACAGCCCGGCGTTCGGCCCGATGGAATACGAGCTGAGCGACCGCCCCGACCAGCTTGATGAGCTCTCGTCGACGTTCGAGGAAGCCGACGAGCTGCTCTCGAACGAACTCGAGGAGCTGATCGACCGCGACGGCGTGAACCGGGGCTTCGAGTAGAACACTCCTACTCGTAGTAATTAATCCCTACTTGTCGGTCTTGACAGTCTCAAGCGTGCCGTCGACCTCATTCCAGACAGTGAGACTTCCTTCGTAGACCGCTACGTCTTCGAAGCCGATTGAGCGAAGAACCACAAACGTGTGGCTCAACCGCCGAGAGGTGTTGCAGTACAGAATGATCGGCCGCGAGCGATCGATGTCGATCCCGCGGGTTTCGAGTATCGTTTCGATCTCGTCGGCGGATTTCACGCCGCGCGTCGCTTCGTCGACCAACTCCATCCAGTCAAGTCTGATCGCACCGGGCAGGTGGCCCGCTTCGTACTCCCAAGCTTCTCGGGTGTCGATCAGCGTGGTGTCGCCAGTCTCGATAGCTGCTTCGACCGTGTCGGTCTCGACAATCGGTGCGTCGGCGGCGAGTTCTTGGATGGGGTAGCTGGTCGACTCCGGATCCGGAGTCGAGGTCGTTGTTTTATATGCTCGTTGCCACGCGCTGAAATCGCCATCGAGCAGTCTGACATCCTCGTGCCCGTAGGCCAGCGCGGTGAGCACGAATCGCGCGGCGAACACGCCGTGAGTATCGTCGTAGGCGACGATCGTGTCGCCGGATGAAATACCAGCCTCGCCGAGCAGTTCGGCGAAGGCGTCGGCTCCCGGTAGCGTTCCTGGATCATCCGAATCGCGGTCACGGTAGGAATCAAACGGGATCGAGACCGCACCCGGCAGGTGGCCAATCGAGTCGTACTCCCAAGGCTCGCGGACGTCGACGATACTGACCGTCGGATCGTCGCTGCGGTCGGCGAGCCACGAAGGGTCGACGAGGAGTGTGGACATACGCGTGACTACGGGCCGAGGGCCATTGAACCATCTGTCGGGACCAACAGCGACCGGTGTTCGTCAATAGCGGATGATGTTGCTGGTATATCTGTACACGGCCATCCATCCTGATCCATCTCGTTGGGAGCCACAGCGATCCAGTCAGTATCAGAAAACAACCACGTCGTCAAAGCCTGCAATACTCTCCTACTTCCTTCAGGACCGGCCGAAACCACCGTCTGTGTCAGTACTAAGACAGTGGCTCCCCAAGCAGGTACTGTATGTCAGACTCAGAATACGCTAACGATGTACTAGTTTCGCCCGACTGGCTTGAGGACAATCTTGAGGCGTTTAAGGGCGACGACCCCGACCACCGACTGGTCGAAGTCGACGTTGATACCGAGGCCTACGAGGAATCCCACGCGCCCGGCGCGATTGGGTTCAACTGGGAGTCCCAGCTCCAGGACCAGACCACGCGCGACATCCTCACCAAAGACGACTTTGAGGACCTCCTTGGTTCCCACGGCATCACCGAAGACTCGACGGTCGTACTCTACGGTGACAACGCCAACTGGTTTGCGGCCTACGCCTACTGGCAGTTCAAATATTATGGCCACGATGACGTCAAACTCCTTGACGGCGGCCGTGAGTACTGGGTCGAAAACGACTATCCCGTGACCGAGGAGGTCCCTGAGTTCGACGAGGTTGAGTATACGGCCTCGGGGCCACGCGAGTCGATCCGGGCGTATCGAGAGGATGTCGAGAACGCCATCGACCGCGGCGTTCCGTTGGTCGACGTTCGCTCGCCCGAGGAGTTCTCGGGTGAGATTCTCGCTCCACCGGGACTTCAGGAGACCGCCCAGCGCGGCGGCCACATCCCCGGTGCGAAAAACATCTCGTGGGCTGCGGTAACAAACGACGACGGGACGTTCAAATCCGCTGAGGAGATCGAATCACTGTACGCCGAAGAAGGCATTGACGGCGACAGCACGACGGTTGCGTACTGCAGAATCGGCGAGCGGTCGTCGGTCGCCTGGTTCGCGCTCTACGAACTGCTCGGCTATGATGATACCATCAACTACGACGGCTCGTGGACCGAGTGGGGGAACCTCGTTGGCGCGCCTATTGAAAAAGGCGAGGCCGACGACTAAGCGGAGCGCAGGAGTCGGCCTCGAAGTGGAGCGGGGAACGCAGTGACCCGCGGAACAGGCGAAGCGGACGACTGACGCGAGACCGTGAATCTTTTTTTTAATTGTTCACGACGAAAGCGACAGCTGTTCGTCGACCGAGCCTCGTCGGACCACAACGTAGACAACGACCAGCGAGAGGAGCAGCACCGCCAGCCCAACCGCGGCTGGCAACACATCACCGGTCGGCTCGAAATCGTCGACACGGAAGCTGATGATCTGCCGTGAAACGGCGATAAGCGCCGCGCTGACGACAATTGGTAACGCTGGATTGTCATTGGCGTAGGCGATCAGCGTGCGGTGAACCTCAAGCACGATCAACAGCAACAGCACCGTATCGATCAGATTGACGACAGCCACTGGGTCGGTGTACTCACCCGTGATAATGAGCAGATACAGTCCAAATCCCAGATCATAGAGACCGATCAGAAACAACGCCAACAGAAAGTAGGTGGTCGCCAGCACGAACCACCGGAGCAGCGCGGTCGAATAGCTGGTAAAATCGGCTGGATCGGAGTCCACACGAATACAGCAACCGCAGGCGTCTTTGGCTTTCTGTCCGACTGCGGTGACTGACAGTCGACCCGAACCGGCCAGACTCAAGAGCCACGAGCGTGTTGGCTCAACTATGAGCGACGACTTCATCGAGACCGTCAAAAGCGAAAACAGCACCGCGCTGTCACGACTCGGCTCCTCGAAAGCCCTGTACGCCGAAACCAGCGGGGAACTCGAAGCCGACACCGTCCTCCGCGCGGCAGCCATCGCTGAGGACGCTGCCCGCGAGACATTCGAGCTGTGGGCCGACGACGAGTCCAACGAGACGGCCGCCGACCTGTTCGCCGACCTCGCCAGCGAGGAGGCCGACCACTACGAGACGGTCGCCGCCAAAATCGACGAGCCACCACGCGCAGCCGACGCCGACGAACTGCCAGCGATCCAGTCGACGCTTCGGGGGGTCGGCTCAACAGTCGAGCGCGCCGGCGGACTCGTCGGTCGCTGCCTTGTGGCGAAAAAATCCAAAGAGCAGTACACTGGCTACTTCGTCGGTGATGCCGACCCACAGACAGCAAGCGTGTTCCGCGAGCTCGGCGGCGATGTCGACGAACAACTGACCCGGGCGACCGAGTTGGTCGAAACCGTCTGTGAGACCGACGAACAGAGAGACCGGGCAGCATCAGCCGCCACAGCGGCGATCGACGCCGCCTACAGCGAGTACACCGAATCGCTCGAATCGATGGGGGTGAACCCGAAGCCAGTCTGCTGAGCTGCGTCTCGGAAACGGACACCCACACCAGCCAGCTACTTGTTCAGAGCAACAGTCGGGTTGTCAAAAGAAAAGGAGACGTTGTTATTTCCACTTCGGACGCTCTGTCCAGAGTTCCGAATCGAATATCATCTTTCTTGGTCCGTTTGTTTTCGTCTCTGTACATTGTTTGGCGGAATCGGTTCTATCTTCAACCATCGGCTTGTATGGTACTGCGTGTCACTACTATAAATAAGTTGTGCCGGTTGCTCGGTGAATCTCGTGTTGCCCGCTTGTCCAACAGCGGTCGACTACGTCAGGATTCGAACCCGTCGAGACTGTCCGGGAGCGCCGCCTCGCCGTTGATAATTCGTTCAGCCGTCTCTCGGTCCAGCCCGTCGACGACGAACGACGGAATGCCGTCAGGGAGCTGTTCGCGAACCGAGGCAGGAAGCTGTTGGCCGCCGTCAGTCGACGGCCTCGAACGATCAGACACGAGCGAGTTGTCCTGTTCGACGTACTCGACCGACCCGACTGCTGTCGTGTCAGTTGTCTCGACCGTCTCGGCGAGCTCATCGAGTGCGTCCTCGACCGAGGAGAGCTGTGTCGTCTGAATGCCGACCGACGACCGGACGGACCCAACCGCCGCAGCGACTTCGTCGGTTCCCTCGGCGACGGTGTCGACGGTTGCAGCGAGCTCCGTGCTCGTCGAGGCCTGCTCGTCGGTTGCGGCGGCGACCTGTGCGATGCTGTCTGCGGTCTCTTCGGCCGCGTCGACGACGATATCAAGTGCTTGTTGGGTTTCTTTGACTTCGTCGGCGCTGCTGGTGATGTGACCTTCGGCTTTCGAAAGCGACTCCGCGGTGATATCGATCCGTTCGGTAACGGTCTCGATAATCGAATCGACCTGATCGGCCTGCTGTTTCGACTCTTCGGCCAGTGATTTGACCTCGTCGGCGACCACGGCGAACCCGGAGCCGGCATCACCGGCTCTGGCGGCCTCGATGGAGGCGTTGAGCGCCAACAGGTTGGTCTGGTCGGCGATCTGGTCGATTGTATCGACGATGCCTTCGATCTGATCGATTGCATCAACCAGTTCGTCCATCTGGCTGCTGACTGTCTGGCTGGTTTCGGCGACCTGTTCGATCCGGCCGACGGCGGTTTCGGCCGCAGCTTGGCCGGTGTGGGCGGCGTCTTCGGTCCGTTCTGCCGTCCGGGTGACGTCGTCGCTGCTGGCGGCGATCTGTTCGACGCTCGCACTGAGGTTGGCGATCTCATCAGCCAACTGTGCGACTTGTTCGGACTGTGAGTCAGTCGACCCGCCGATACTGTCCATCTCGCGTTCGATTTCCCGTGCCTGTTCTGTGATTTTGCTTACTGACGAACCGATGTCGGTTCGTAAGGTCCGTGAAGCCTCGATTTCGGCGTTGAGCTTCGAGGAGTACGAGTACAGATACGTATCGTTGATAACCTGCATATCGAGGTTCTGGCCTCGAATGACGGCGTTGATGTCCGCTCTGGCGTCATCAATACGGTCGACGACAGTCTGGGAATCGGCCTCTGTAGTCGCAATATCTGCAGCTACAGCATTCAGAATGTGGTCGACGAACTCGGTTTGGATGTTGGCTGACATCCCACCGAAGTAGTGCAGTGGCATGTCCAATCGATCATGGAGTCGACCGATGCGCGTGCGGTGTTTGTAGTACTCTCGGTCATAGCGGCCACCAGTCAGCGTCCGGTAGTACCCGACGATAATCTGCCGAATAGCCTTCGCATCGCGTGGCGAGCGCTCAACGATTTCGGCTGTGCGGTCATGTGCGACAATCGGATCGAAAAACGTGTCGACGAACGTCTCTTGATCCGACGCCACCATCGCTGCAAGTCCTGAGAGTCGATCCGCGTCCTGTTGGCTAAAGGAGATGAACTCCTGTCGCCAGCTGATCTCGTCGGTCGTCAACCCGATTTCGGTGGCCAACTCCTCGGTCGTCACGCCCGTCCCAATCGTCTCTCCGCTAACAAGAGAACCCATTGAGAGGGTAACGAACAGCGATTATATAACCATATCTGCCCGCCTATCAGGTTTGATTCGGTCTGGCCCACGGACGAACAGATACTCGTATAAAAAATAAAAAACCAATAACAACGGGCGATTGTTGTTGTGCAACCGTCTTGAGTACCGGATCGCTGTCCGTTCAGACAGGCTGCTCACGACGGCTGGGTCTACGCGTGGGTGTAGTAGACGACCGACTCCTCGGCGTGGTCGTCGACCCGGACGAAGCCGATTCGTTCGAACTGGATAATCTCGTCGACCGCGGTGTCGGCGAACGCCGGCTCGGCGTGGCCGGTGACGTCGTCGCCGGGTGTTCGCATTCGTACGTCGACTGCGTTGTCGGCCGGCACCCAGTGAATCACGTCGACGCCCTCCTCGCGGACCGCCGAGATGTCGTCGCCGGTCGCGGTGAACGCGCCGTCGTCGTAGCGAACACAGCCGTAGCCTTTGAGCCAGATCCGGTCGCCCTCGCTCGGGAGATCGTCGGGTTCGACCAACACCGCGTCGTCGACCGGAATCTCGCGGGTGCCGCGATCCTCGTGGTTGGGGTGCAGCGGTGGATGGCCCGCCTCGGGTTTCTCCTCGCCGCCGACTGGAACACGCTGGCCGTCCCGAACGAGGAAGTAGCGGTTTGCCTCGTCGTCGACGATATCGCGGTTGTTGGCGTAGATCGACGACATGGCGAGATCCACGTCGGAAGTCGACATCCCCAGACCGATCATCGACTCGACGATGGCCTCGCCGCGAATCCCGCTACGACGAGCCGACTGGAGGGTCGGCGCGCGTGGATCGTCCCAGCCGTCGAGTTCGCCAGCCGCAATGAGTTCGGCGATTGTGGAGGTCGAGATTTTGATATCGTACTCGTCGATCTGGACGTGGCCCCAGTGGAGCACTTCGGGATACTCCCAGTCGAAGTAGTCATACAGGAACTGTTGGCGCTTGGCCGAATCCTGCAGGTCGATGCCGCGAATGATGTGGGTGATCCCCGTCAGG
>PWFE01000050.1 GCA_003554115.1 Haloferacaceae archaeon
GCCAGCGACCTACCGCAGCGACATTCGACGGCTGCTCACAGCGGCCAACGAGAGCTTTCTGCCACCGTTAACCGATCCTTCGCGCGCCGAGATGTCACGAGCCAGCGGCCAAGCGCCGTCGACCGATATCGACAGCCATGTCGACGGCTGTGTCGACCGGCCGATGGTCGGCGCACTCGACGGCGACCAGTTGGTCGGATTCGCCTCGTTCGAACCCATGGTCGACAGCGAACCGCTCGCCGACTACACGCCGACGAATCATCTCACCGTACTGGTGGTTGATGAAGCCTACCGAAACCAAGGACTCGCCACCGACCTCTACGGCTACCTGTTCGAGTCGCTCCCGCCAAACCAACAGCAGCCCGCCATCTCCACGAAAACATGGAGCACGAACGATGCGCATCTCGCTATTCTCGACTCGCTGGATTTCACGTGTGTCGCCAGCGTCAAAAACGACCGTGCGCCGGGAGTAGACACCGTCTACTACGCTCGTCGGATCGAGTAGTCGGTTCCTACTGTTCGACCCGCATCACGTCATCAAGCGTTTCGCGTCGACGGACGACCCGCGCCGAGCCGTCTTCGAGTGCGACCTCAGCAGGCCGCGGTTGGGAGTGGAACTGAGAGGCCAACTCGTAGCCATACGAGCCTGCATTACCAATGGCCAGAATGTCGTTTCGCTCGGGACGAGCAATCGGCCGATCAGTCGCAAACACGTCCGCGCTTGTACAGACCGGCCCGCCGACAGTGACTGCCTCGGCTTTGCGGTCGGGTGCGCTGACGTTTCGCATTGGGTGGTAGGAGCCAAACATTGCCGGTCGGATCAACGTCGCCAAACTGGCGTCGACGCCCACGACCGTCGAAGCGGGTGTCTCTTTGATCGTGTTGACCGTCGTCAGAATCAGCCCGGCGTCGGCGACAATGTATCTGCCCGGCTCCAGTTTGAGCTGAGCGTCGATCTCACCGATTGCATCTCGAACCATCTCCGCAGTCCGGTCGAGATCCAACGGCGGTTCGTCCTCGTGGTACGGCACCCCAAAGCCGCCGCCGATGTCGACGAACTCCAAGTTTCCAATGCGGCGAGCCATCTCGCCGACGCGCGCGATTGCCTGGCAGTGGTCTTCGAGGTCTTCAGTTAGCACGCCGCTACCGGCATGCGAATGAATCCCGACGAGTTCGAACTCCTTGCGGACGCGGTCGGCAACCTCCGGAACCTGTTCGTAGGGGATGCCGAACTTGGCGTCGTTGCCGGTGGCGACTTTCTCGTGGTGGCCCGTTCCGATACCAGGATTGATTCGGATTGCAACTCGGCCCTCATAGCCGCGTTCGGCCAGCCGGTCGAGGGTATCGGTCGCACCGATTGTGATGGTGAGTCCCGGCGCATCGGCTGCGAGGTCGACGGCGTAATCCAGATCGTGAGCTGGCGGGTTAACCGCCGTATACTGAAGCGTATTCGGATCAGCACCCGCATCGATCGACCGCTTGAGTTCGCCCCACGCCGCACACTCGATGTCGGCACCCACCGCAAGAAGAGCCTTCAGCACCGACTGGCCGGTGTGGGCTTTTGCCGCATACATCACGTGGGCGTCGGGGAAAGCGGCCGAAAACCGACGGTAGTTGGCTTGGACTCTATCGAGATCAGTCACGTACAGCGGCGTACCGTGTTCCTCGGCCAACGACTCCAGTTGCTGGTGGTCCCAATCGGCAAGTCTGCGCACCGCGGGCGAGCGCGCGAGATCCAGATCACTCATTGTACTGCATCAGGCCGCTCGCTGATTCAATGCTTTGGTTTTAGCGCTCGACTGCTGCTGGAAGCTCTCCTTCGAACTCGTGGGTGACGCCGCCGGTCAACAGGAGCTCGCCGCGGTCAGTCGCCGAAATCTGCAGTTCGCCACCGGCAAGCGAGATGTCGACCGGCGCGGCCGAATCGATACGACCCGTACGCTGGGCGGCGACCGCAATCGCCACTGAACCGGTTGCACACGAGTCGGTTTCGCCCTCAACGCCGCGTTCAAAACTTCGCTGACGGAAGCGTGGGACGCCGTCACGTCGATTCTCGATTTTCTCGGCGAACGTCACGTTCGTTCCGGCAGGAAATACGTCCGCGTGTCGGACTGCAGGAGCCACAGCTTCGATGTCGACGGCGTCAATGTCGTCGCAGTCGTCCATTTCTTCGACGAACGCGACGGCCTGTGGGACGCCAGCGTCGACCGCGGTGACTGTCAGTCCCTCGACTGTCTCTTCGATGAGTGGCTCGGTGTGGTCGCCGGCCAGCGGCACGTGGTCGGGTTCGACCGTCGGGGTTCCCATCTCGACTGCAATGCCGTCGTCGACGCGAGTTGCCCGCCGAGTGCCGACCTGCGTGTCGATCATCACTGCGTCGGTGTCGGTTCGGTCCATCGCCCAAACCGCCGCACAGCGTGCGCCGTTACCACAGATCGGTGCGACCGAGCCGTCGGGCTGGACGAGCGTCATGATGATTCGTGGCGGCGAAAAGCGATCTTCGAGATCCAAAAACAGCACGCCGTCCGCGCCGGTCGTACCGCCGCTTTCACTGCCGACACCGGTCTGTCGGTCACAGTGGGCAGTGGCAAACCCACTGCGGTCGGCAACCGGATCGGTTGCGTCTACAATAATAAAATCGTTGCCTGTGCCGTGGTACTTCTCGAAAGCGATTGCGTGGTTCAGTGTGGACATAGTTCGGTAGCGACGGACGGACAGCCGTCGACTGTCACACCACGGCTGTAGGCCGCTTGAGCCGACCACGGTGTGAGGCTGTCGACGGAATGGTAGTCGTTGTCTACCAGTGGATGGTTGTATACATATGTCCACCGGATCGAACAGCAGTTGCCAACTGAGTTGACAATCGTGGTAAAATGTCGTCTACAGGGACAGACAGTAGGCAGTGGCTACTCGCGGAGAGCGTCTTCGCGCTGGGTGGCTTCCAGCGTTTCGGCTTCGAGACTGGTGGCGACAACTGCAGGCTTGTAGGCACCGCCCTCAAACAGCTCGTGGTCGCTGATCGAGGATTCAACGTAGCGAATAAACGCGCGCCGGTTGGCCGGGAGATGGCCGTAAATAATCTCTTCGTCGACCAAGTCGTACACCGGAATCCGTGGAGTCAACAGCGTGTTTTCGCCAACAACTGAGTTCTCGCCGATTTTAAAGCCGGAGGTAACCCGACAGCCCGCCCCAAGCGAGACGCCGTCTTCGATAATGACTGGCGCGCCTTCGACGGGCTCTAGGACGCCGCCGATCAGGGTGTTCGCTCCGAGTTTAACGTTTTTGCCGAGTTGGGCACACGAACCCACAGTGTCACAGGAGTCGACGAGCGTGCCGTCGCCGACGTATGCGCCGATGTTGATAAACGAGGGACTCATCATAATACAGTCTTCGCCGAGGTAGGCCCCACGGCGGATGGGCGTGCCGTTCGGGGTGTTTCGGGTGCCGCGCTCGTTGAGGTCGGCCGTCTGGCGAAGCGGGAGGACGTCATGGTAGTCGACGCCACCGTAGGTTCGGGCCTCGGTGTGCCGCAGTCCGAAGTTCAAAAGTATGCCCTGCTTAACCCAGGCGTTTGCCTCCCACGAAGTCACATCGTCGCCCGTTTTTTCGGCGGCGCGAACCTCGCCGGCTTCGAGCGCTTCGAGGAATGCATCTAGGACGGCGAGATCCTCGTCGGTTGCGTCGTCTGCGGTGAGACCGTCGTCGTAGCGGTTCCAGAGATCGGTGATTTCGGATTCGATTGTCGACATGGATCGTACTCCGGGCTTTTTCGGCCATCCAATAAGTCCCATCGGTTGCGGTCGACGCCGACTACGCGCTGTCGATAACCTCGAAAAAGTCGTACCAGCCTGCCTCCCGATGAGCTAGCCACTCGGCGGCATCCAGCGCGCCTTCGGCAAAAATCGAGCGATCACCTGCCCGGTGAGTCAGCGAGAGGACCTCGTTTTTCGCGCCGAGTAACACTTCGTGTTCACCGGCGATATCGCCGGCCCGGCGGGCGTGGACGCCGATCTCGTCGGTCGACCGTGGAGCTTCACCATCTCGGCCGTGGACACGCTCGGTCAGATCGTCGCGGACGTCCTCGATGTCCGCCAGAAGGGTTTTTGCGGTCCCGCTCGGCGCATCTCGCTTGGCGTTGTGATGGGTCTCGGTGAGTTCGATATCCGCGTCGGGCAACGCGGCGGTTGCCTCTCTGACTGCGAGGCGAAGCGCGGCGACACCACGCGAGAAGTTCGAAGCCTTGAGGAGTGCTGTCGACTCGGCTGCGTGTCGTAGCTCGGCGATCCCTCTGTCGTCGAAGCCGGTGGTACCAGTGACCAGTCCAACGCCGGTTTCGGCACAGGCATCGGCGTACTCAACTGCGGATTCGGGGCCGGTAAAGTCGACGACGACATCAGGGTCGTGGTCGGCAAGCAGTTCGGTGAAGTTGTCAGTTGATTCGATGACGATACCCGAAATCAGCTCGTCGACTGGGGTTCGGTTGACCGCAAAAGCGACCTCGCAGTCAGCGCGGGCGTCGGCTGCAGCCAGCACCTCCCGACCCATCCGCCCGGCGGCTCCGGTAACGGCGATCCGAACCATCAGTGTCCGGCCTCCGGTGTGTCGACTGAGGACTCGTCGTCGAGTTCAGCCAGCCGAGCGGCCAACTCCTCGCGGTGTTCGGCCGAGAGGTCAGAAAGTGGCGAACGCATTCGACCCGGCGCATAGCCGCGCATCTCCATGGCAGCTTTCACGGGAATGGGGTTCGTCTCAACGAACAGCTGACGGGTCAGCGGCCCCAACTCGTGGTGCAGCGCGCGGGCAAAGTCGAAATCGCCATCCAAGGCGGCTCCAACCATCGCACACGCGCGTTCGGGTTCAAGATTAGCAACTACACTGATCGCGCCGTCGGCCCCGATCGAAAGCATTGGAAGCGTTAGCCCGTCGTCGCCCGACAGAATGGCGAACTCATTGTCACGGGTGCGTTCGATCAGCTCGGAGATCTGATTTAAATCGCCCGAGGCAGCCTTGTAGCCGGCGATGTTCTCATGCTCGGCGAGTTTGGCTGCTGTGTCGACGGTGATGTTTTGACCTGTTCGGCCGGGGACGTTGTAGACGATCTGTGGGAGATCAACTGCGTCGGCGATCTGCCGGTAATGCTCGTACATGCCGGCTGGTTCGGGTTTGTTGTAGTACGGCGAGATCAAAAGCAGCGCATCCGCGCCCGCGTCGGCAGCCTGCTGGGAGAGATCCAACGCTTCGGCAGTGTTGTTCGAGCCGGTGCCGGCAATAACGGGGACGTCCTCGACGGCGTCGACGACGGCTTCGATCACTTCGACGTGTTCGGCATGGCTCAGCGTCGCGCTTTCGCCGGTCGAGCCGACCGGGACAAGGCCGTCGACGCCGGCTGTTTCGAGTCGTTGAGCGTCTTCGCGGAGAGTTTCGGTGTCGATGCGGTTGTCGTCAGTAAACGGAGTCACCATCGCTGGAAAGACCCCGCTGAAATCGATTGTTGTCATTGGTTGATATGGTATCGCTGGGTTGGATATAGTCGTCGGACGCTTCGGAGACGGTAAAAAACACCCGAAACGGGACGCCACGCCCGCAACGAGCACTCAGAAAGAGCCCTTCTTGGGCGTGGTCTCAACCGCGATGGTCGGATCCACAGCTATCGACTGGCTGGCTGCGGTGTCGACGGCCATGCGGTGCATACGCTGTGCTGTGGGTCAATCAACCTTATACGTTGTGACTTTCCGACTTGGCGGCCTGAACGGTCTGTCGATAAAGAAGCAGTGTGTTCGAGCCACACTGCTGGTCTCGATGATAGCTGCGGTGATCCCGAGGTCACCGCCTGAGTAGTTAGTCGGGAAGGACAGTAGCTAACAGACGAACTCAAACGTCTGGGGCTCCTCTGGGCGGTATGGAGCTTCCAAACTGGATTGGGCGTCGTGGCCGGCTGGTTCGTCTGACAGCAACTGCAGTGCTGGCGGCTGTGGCGGTTCAGTCGCTGCGAGGCGGCAAGCGTCGACGGGCGCTGTTGGCAGGCGGTGGGGCACTGGCGGTTGGTGCGGCCAGCACAACGCTTGAGCCGATTGAGCTGGCTGACGAACAGGAACTCACAGTGCGTGTCGAACCGGCCGGCCTGCAGTGTTCGGTCTGCACAAAGCCGATTGTACCCGGCCAGCCCCGTCGACCGAGTGCGGAGAACAAACCAACCCACGAGGCGTGTTTATAACCCGTTAGTACGCCATTTTTATTGGGGCTGAACTAATCTGGCTGCAACAGCCATGTCGGAGCCGAATGTAACCAGAAAACCGCACACCGCCCTCGTGATGGCCTGCAGAAGGCATCCTGATGATCCGCAGGTGGTGTTGTCGACGCGTCTGAGAGGTAGTCGACGCCATCTCAGCGAAAGGGGCAGACAGTACCTATCGTTTCCTTGGATTTTTATTTCATGTTGCATGACTGAGCGTATGGACATCCGTAATCCAGCCGTTCGGTGGGGCTTCGGTCTGACAGGTGGACTCATGATCGCGGCGGTTGCACTCCTGTTTTTCGAGGGGACAATGCAACTCGCCTTGCTGGGCTTTGCCGTCTTCGATGCCGCGTTCACACCACTGTTTTTGAAGTATGCCGCCGAAAACCCAGCCTGATCACTACAGCGTATCGAACCCTTATTTACCCCACTGAGCAATACTCTGGATATGAGTGCAGACGAAGCCACAGAAGGCGGCGTACACAAAAACGCCGGACAAGACGTTATCGCCGTCGACAGCGACGACACGAGCGAGGAGTTAGTCAACCGGCTTGAAGCCCACACTGGCGACGGCATTCGCCATCGGGCCTTTACCTGTCTCGTTTTCGATTCCGAGGGCCGCATTCTGCTGGCCCAGCGAAGCCCTGAGAAACGCCTGTGGGATACCCACTGGGACGGTACTGTCGCCTCCCATCCCGTTGAGGGACAGAGCCAAGAAGACGCAACAATCCAGCGACTCGAAGAAGAACTCGGCGTCACACCCGACCAGTACGACGGCGTCGAGATAACGGACAAATTCGAGTACAAACGCTACTATCCACAGGAAGGCGTCGAGTGGGAAGTCTGTACCGTGCTCAAAGTAACGCTCGAAGATCCGACACTGGATCCCGACCCGGCCGAAATCGGTGGTCGAATGTGGGTCGACTACGAGCACTTCTATCAGAACCCACGGCTCTACCGACAGCTTCGGCTCTGTCCGTGGTTCGAGATCGCTATGCGCCGGGATTTCGCCTAACGCACAAAAAGCCGCTTGGCTATTTTGTCGGAACTATTGAAAGATTGGATTTGTTACCAACCACCTTTACTGAGAAGACACGTTCTCTGGGAATGATCTCGAAGACGTCTCTTCCGTCTTTTTCGCCGGCTTTTACCCGCCAGTGGTCGGTTTCGGCTTCATAGGCGATATCTGATCTCGGTGCGCTGTACTCAACAGGACCGTCTGCGGTTTCGTATTTGATGACTGCCATGCCCGCAGCTACGCGTTCGAGGAGGTATAAACACCCAGACAGGGGAAAGGGGTTTAGGCGCGCGGCTGGATGTCGGGATATATGAGTTTGGAGGATTTTACCGATGTCGACGAAGACGACGAGTCGACTACGTCGGTACCTGAGACAGATGCGAGTACCGAGGGTTCGTCCGACGGTGTCGACACCCACGAGGCACAAGCGGATGGGACTGACGACGAGTTCGAGGCGTATCCGGCCACCGTCGACGGCGAAGACGTCGGCCTCGGCGCGCTGTCGGTCACCCAAGGCCTGCGGGTCAGCGAGGAAGCCGACGATACGACGATTCGAGCGTTCGTGACTGCGAACAATCGTGAGTCGGTCCGACTCGGTAAGTACGTTCTCGTCACGTATCCCGACGACGAACGGTTGTTCTGTCGGATTGCCGCCTTGGAGTACGCCCAAGAGTTCCAGTCGGACGACGCCACCGAAATCCACGCCCGTCGGATGATGCGACAATCAGGAATTGAGGAACGCGACTACAAGTTCATGGCCGAACTCGAACCTGTCGCCGTGCTGTACAACGAACACACTGACGGCGAAAGCGAACTCAAACGCCGGATGACCGACCGGGTGCCGAAACCCGGCGCGAACGTCCAAGAGGCCACCGACAGCTCAGAGATCAAAACCGGGCTCAACATTCCCGAAGAGGGCGTTTTTCTGGGGCATCTCTCTGTCGGTGGCGAGAAAGTCGAGACCGCCGCTCGGCCACCCCACATCGATTATCGCCTCAAAGACGACTACGAGGCCGGCGACCCGCTCGTCTTTCGGCACACTCTGGTCGCCGGCGGGACGGGGTCGGGCAAAACCCATGGTTCGAAAAACATCCTCCGACAGTATGTGGCCGAAGACCGAACCTACCCGATGGACGACGGCCGAACCGTCCGACCGGCAGTCGTTCAGTTCGACCCCCAAGACGAGTACGCCCAGATGCATGATGACAACCCGGAGTTAGACAGTGCCTACGCCCGCAGGCTGGACCGCGAAGGCGTTGCCTACGGGGGTGTCGACGACACCATTGCGCTCGTGCCGAAAGAAAACGGAGTGAGCTACGGCGGCGAGAGCCACCGTGCCGAGCGCATCGAGTTTACGATTCCATTTTCGATGACCAAAGAGCGACCGTGGCTAGTTGCGGGAAGCAGTCTCAACGAAAACCAGTTTGCAGGGCTTCGAACCCTCCTCAGTCGGTTCTTCCGGCAGTACGACGACCACGGCACCTACACCCAATTCAAAGGGTTTCTCGACGATCCGTCGCTCAAAGAGGAACTCGACGAGTCCGGCCGGGTTCACGAGGCGACGTTCGATGCAATCAAACGTCGGGTGTTTGCGATGCCAAGCGGGATTTTTGATCAGTCGGCCACGCCGATCACTGAGTTGGACCACCAGCTCGTTCGACCCGGCGGGCTGACAGTAATCCCGACGTATCATCTCTCATCGAGTCGTGCAAAGGAGCTGTTCGTGCTGGCCGTGTCGACGTATCTGATCGACGACAAGCTCTCGAATACACCTTCAAGCGACCGGATCAAAGAGACACCCATCGTCTTGGGGATGGACGAGGCACACAACTTTTTGACCGACGCCGATACGGTTCAGGCCCGAAAGGTGATACAGAAGTTCACCGAGGCCGCCAAACAGGGCCGAAAAGAACGACTCGGGCTGTTTTTGATTACCCAAGACCCCCAAGACATCGCCGACTCAGTATTTAAACAGATCAACACAAAACTGGTGTTGAATCTCGGCGACGAGGAGGCTATCAAAAGCGTCAACATTCCGTCGACCCTCCAGTCGAAAGTGCCGTATATGGAAAAAGGCCAGATGGTTGTCTACTCGCCGGATAACTCCGAGCCCGTCGAGCTTACAGGTCTGTCGACCTGTCTGACGAGACACGGTAAATAACTCCGGCCACGAGCCGAATATAATAGTAGTCGCTTGCTACTCGCGGTAGATCTGGATCTCACCCGAGCCGGTGACAATTATTCCCCAGTCTCCCAGTGCGAACCCAACGAAACACGAACGGGTCGGTGCGGTATTTGGTTCTCGGACAATCAACTCGAGTGCGTCCGGATCGATCGCTTCGTACAGTGGTGGGAGATCGAGTGGATCTTTCCCACTGACCGCGGCGAGCGCGTCGATGATTACTTCAGTGATTGGTCGCTGTTTGGTATGATCGTACTGTGTGACATAGTGGAGTTCCCCCTCCCCCTGGACTGCTGCATGAGACATACAAGAAAGACAAACGCCACCACCAGCAATGAACCTGCGCCCACAGTAGTTGTGGTTTTATAAGCGGTGGGTACTCTGTGAGACTGTCTTTGAGGGCTGTTCGTACAGTGTTTGTTCGATCAGCGTTCGCAGGCCACGACGGAGTCGACCGCCTGCAGCCGACGGCGAGATGCCGAGTCGGTCGCCGACGCCTTCGAGCGGCGTGTCTCTGGGTTGGTTGAAGTAGCCCGACTCGTAGGCGGTGGTGATCGCCTCTTGTTGAGACGGCGTCAGGCCGAAGGCTTCGCCGGTCGGCGTGGCCTCAATTCGGTAGAGCTTCCGGATCGAGGTGCTGACGCCGTGGTCCGAACAGAACGCTCGAAACGAATGAAGCGTCTCGACGTCCGGCAACTCAAGAATCGCATACCACCCCCCGTCGCCACTCACCGCCTCGATCAGCCGCAGGCCCATCTCGACGGCTCTCGCAAGCACCAGATACTCGGTCGAAACGAGCCGGGTTCGATACACCCGGAACGTTGTGGTCTCGATTACCGTCGAGACATCCGTAACCGTTGGATCGACCGCAAGAGCTGCCTCGAACGTCTCGAAATCCCCACCTCGAACGTGAAATAACAGGACGTACTCCCCGCCGGCAGCGATCAACTGGTACTCCAGTTTGATCGCCATCTCCGGACACCGCTGGATCGTTGGCGTCAACAGGAGATTGGGGTGCTGTAGCTGAAGTTCGGCGATGAATCGCATTGTGCTGTGCTCGGCGAGCGCGGCATAAGATTATTCTCACCAGCTACGTGCGAAATACGGTACTACTGCTCATCAGATGTATCAGTCGGCTGGTCTCCCGACTCGTCATCGCTCAACTGCTCGTCAACCCCATCTGCTGTCGGTTGTTCCTCGGATTCATCCGTCGACTGCTCAGTCGACACGTTCTCAGACGATCCGTCGGCCGCCGAGTGCTCACTGTCAGTCACAGCAGCTGTTTGCTCGGATGGGTCAGCTGACTGGACCTCCGGTTTGCTGGCTGGATCAACCAAAGGGGTCTCGGCAGGCGCAGAAAGCGGAGTGGCCGCAGCACCATTTTCGGCCGACACAAACGCCGAGAGCTGCTCGCGGACCACTGGCCGTTTGATCGTGCCAGAGGCCGTCCGTGGCAACGAGTCGGTAACAGCAATCACGCGCGGGAGTTTGTAGCCAGCCAGTCGGTCTCGACAGTGGCCTTCGAGCGAATCCGCCGAGAGCGGCTCGGTTCGCGGCACGACGAGCGCAGCCACACGCTCGCCCCACGTGTCGTCATCGAGGCCGACAACCGCCGCCTCGTCGACCTCGGGGTGTGAGCGCAACGCTTCGACAACCTCGCCGGGGTCGACGTTCTCGCCGCCAGTGATAATCCGGTCGTCAAGCCGGTTGAGCACGTACAGATAGCCGTGCTCGCTGGCATAGCCGACGTCCCCGGTCCGCAGGCCGTGTTCGCAGAAGGCCTCGACGTTGGCGTCGACATCGCCGTAGTAGCCCGCGGTTACCATCGGTCCCGAGACGACGATCTCGCCGCGTTCGCCCGCCTCGACAGGTTGGCCCTCGTCGTCGACGACTGTAAGCTCAGTCCACAGCAGCGGTCGGCCAACGGTGCCGGCTCGCTCGAAGGCCTGCTGGGGTCTGGCGGTGGCGATCTGCGAGGCGGTTTCAGTCATGCCGTACGTCGGAAAGACGGGAATTGAGTAGTTTCGGCAGCGTTCGATCAGTGAATCCGGGGCGGGTGCGCCACCGAGCAGCACCGCACGCAACGAATCAGAGAGCGTCCCGCGGCGTTCGAGCATTTCGGCGAGCATCGTCGGCACTAACGAGACAACTGTGACGTCGTGGCGTTCGATGTCGTCGGCAACGCCGCCGGGGTCAAACGACTCACGAATAACGACCGCAGTGCCGTACAGCGTCGACCGGAAGATGGGAGCGATCCCTCCAACGTGGTACAGCGAGAGCGTCAACAGCCACCGGTCGTCGGGCAACACCCCGAGACGAAATCCCGAGGCCGTCGCGCTGGCAAGCAGATTTCCCATCGTTAAGACGACCGCTTTTGGCTGGCCGGTCGACCCTGAGGTAAAGACCATTAGCTGTGGATCGTCGAGTTCCCAGTCGACGGGCTCGACGTCCTCGGGTTCGACCGCGCGGAACGACTGGACTTCCTCCCATTGGGGATCGTCGACGGAGGCAACCGGTGTCGAGCCGACGGCCTCGACAGCGAGCTGTTCGGTGTCGGCACCACAGACCACCATTGCCAGATCGCTGTGGTCGATCTGGGCGGCGAGTTCGGCAGCCGTCAGCCGGGTGTTGAGCGGGACAAGCCGGAGGCCGAGCCGCTGGGCGGCATGAAGCAGACAGACCGAAAGTAGCTGGGTCGACATCAGCATGCCGACGTGGTCTCCTTTTTCGATGCCGAGTGCGGCAAGCCGGCCGGCGGTTTCGTCGACCGCCGCATCCAGTCCGCTGTATGACCACCGCGTGTCGGTTTCGGTGTCGATGACGGCCAGGTCTTCGGGCGTCGAGCGTGTCCGGTGGGTAAGCCAGTCGTACATTCGACTACCGCTCCCGCACGCAGGCTGTTTGAGCGTGGTAATCGAGCCGTCGACGCTCAGTCATCCTCGGGAACACGGACGGTCAACACGGGCACATCGGCAGTGCGAACGATTCGCTCGGTGACGCTACCGAGCAGATAGCGATCCAAGCCGGTCCGTCCGTGGGTACCCATCACGATCAGATCGATGTCGTTGGTTTCGGCATACGACAGCAGTTGTTTGTGTGGCGACCCGGAGATAATCTCAGAGACGACTGAAACGTCGGCCGCCTCGGCGCGTTCGGCAACCGCGTGCAAGGCCGTCTCACCCTGCTCATGGAGCGCGTTTATCACCGACTGTGCGCCCGCATCAAGCGAGGCGTAGGCCGTGGTGTCGACGACGTACAGCGTGTGTAGTCGGGCATCGTACCGCTTGGCGTGGTCGACAGCGTGATCAAGCGCCGCCTGCGAGGCTGGTCCCCCGTCTGTGGGAAGGAGTATCTCACTGTACATTGGCTATTTGAACTCTCCGAACGCACATAATCCCTTGGACAACCAGACTGACAGGCACTGACATATCGCCGCCACGTCGACCGATTATCACCGCCAGAGAGGCGTCAACTTCTTATATACTGGCTGTTGTCGAAACTTTCTATCAGCGTTACTGAAAATTACTGAATCAGGGCGACGTGTTGCGATTGTCTGACACAGAGCAGACGAAGATTTATATACTTTGCACGATTACAACATGTAAGGAATCCCACGCGCTGTGTTTGTATTTTTCTGGCGTGTGAGACAATCCGGGGGAGACCATGAGCGAAACTACAATCAGAAGCTACGTCCGAGAAGCCGAACAGACCACGACCGAACAGGAGGCCGACGAACGCCACCGCTGTCCCGAATGCAGCGGCCAGCTAATCACTGACGAAGAACACGGCGAGACCGTCTGTACCGACTGTGGGCTCGTTGTCGAAGAAGACGCCGTCGACCGAGGCCCAGAGTGGCGTGCGTTCGACAGCAGCGAGCGCAGCTCGAAGTCGCGTGTGGGGGCACCGACGACGAAGATGATGCACGACAAGGGCCTGAGCACGAACATCGGCTGGCAGAACCGCGATGCCTACGGCAAGGCGCTCAGTTCGAACCAGCGTCGACAGATGCAGCGACTGCGAACGTGGAACGAGCGGTTCCGCACGCGCGATTCCAAAGAGCGCAACCTCAAACAGGCGCTCGGCGAGATCGACCGCATGGCAAGCGCGCTCGGCCTGCCGAAAGCCGTCCGCGAGACGGCGTCGGTGATCTACCGACGCGCACTCGATGAGAACCTCCTGCCAGGCCGCTCGATTGAGGGCGTTGCAACTGCCTCGCTGTACGCGGCCGCCCGCCAGATGGGCAACCCACGAAGCCTCGATGAGTTTGCGGCGGTCTCGCGGGTCGAAAAAATGGAGATGACCCGGACCTACCGCTATGTTGTTCGGGAGCTCAAACTCGAAGTCCAGCCGGCCGACCCCGAACAGTACGTCCCGCGGTTCGTCTCACGGCTCGAACTCTCAGAGGAGGTCGAACGCGAGGCCCGCACGCTGCTTCGCGGCGCGAAAGAAGCAGGCATCACCAGCGGCAAATCGCCGGTCGGTCTTGCGGCCGCTGCCGTCTACGCGGCCGCCCTACTGACCAACGAGAAGGTCACCCAGAGTCAAGTCGGCACCGTCGCCGACATCTCCGAGGTGACGATCCGCAACCGCTACAAAGAGCTGCTCGAAGTCGACCACGGCGAACTGTTCGGGTAAGTAGCCCGGTTTGAGTGCTCGATTTTTTGATAGATAGACACAACGTTTTGTGACAGGCATGCGTTAGCAGTATGCATGGACCAAGCCTTTGTCCGACTCTCGTGTCCGGAGTGTGGCAAGCACTGGCAGACGGCACCGACAGACGTTCCAGAGCTACGGTCGAACTTCAGTTGTCCGGACTGCCATCTGACCCGACGGGCCGCGGAGTTCCTCCGAACCGAACGAGATCTTCAGACGGTAAAACAGTTCCAAGAGGCCTAATCGAGCCGGTAGGCACTTACTACTCATTGGTGCTGTTCGGTGCGACCCAAAACTCGACAGTAGTCGACGCCTACGGTCACCGATTTGTCGGCCGCGCGCAAGCGAAATCGACAGTAATATACCCGGGTTTACGACCAACCGACCCATAACCATCATCATTCATCATAGCGAAAATCGGCTATATGCGGCTCTGTGGGCAGTATATACAAGTTCCTTGTTAACTCGTCTCAAGATAATACTATAACCCTTCGGTCGCTACGAGTGTTTGCTCATGAAGAAGCAGGAGCTCATTCACCTACACGGCCTGCTTGCCGAGGTACGTACACAGTGTGAAATGTGGGAAGGCGAATTCGAACTCACTGAATACGAATCTCTTGGCATCAAGCCAACATCGATCCATAAATCGAAGACCGATCACAAAACAGCTGTTTTTAAACTCGCGAAAGGAATCACATCCTCGATGGCCGAGGCTGACACCAGCAGCGAAGCCGAGCCGCTGGCACCTAACGCCGACTAAAACACTTCGGACAGTGTTCTGCAGCTTCTATACTTTGAGCGGTAGTGCTCGCTGTTGAGACTACCTCTCAGGACTGAGTCGATACAACTCGACTGGGCGAGTAGTCGTCTAAACAACCACCTGTGAGAGGCTACTGGCGAGTCGACACGAGAGTGTAAATCGCGATGAGTCCAAGCATAACGAATCCACCAATGAGCGGGCTCAGCAGATAGACCCACACAACCACTGGCATAACGATCACGAGAGTTCCGACTGTTGCGTTCCAGACAAACAAAAGTGCCCACAGATACACCGCAATCGCAACCAGAATAATCATCGCCCCGGTTGCGATGTTCCAGATGTAGGACAAAAAGATCCCACCGAAGATCGCAATCTGTCCAACGACAACCGACAATCCCATACCCCGATTGAAACTGGCGGTGAGCTGCATCGCTGCCGCAACCGGAATCACCAGCATCCCGGCAACGAGAATCGCACCCAAGATCTGCATCGCTGCAACGACCACAAGCGCGGTGAGGACGATTAACAGCGTATCGTACAGCCAGACGTTGATTCGGGCAAGCCGTGCGGCCTCCCGATCAAACGTAATAAACAACAGCTGTTTGTGGGTGAGTCCGACGGTGAGCCCCACAAGCAGCGTCAGCGCAACCATCAGCTGGACGTTTTCGAACGGAACAAACAGAATATCTCCAAACAGGTAGCTCTCGACAGTCGCACTGAAGACGACGCCGTAGGAGATAATCGCAATTCCAAGTGCAAACCCGCCTGTGAGCATAATTGCAATCGGTACGTCGGCGTAGCCGTCAGTTTTGACCGCAATATACTGCATCCCGAGAGCGGCAATTGCCGCGGCGACAAGTGCGAACACTAGCGGATAATCGAGAGTCGGCACTGCTGCACCAATGAACAGGCCAATCGCAACGCCGCCAAATGCGGTGTGGGCGAGTGCTTCACCGATCAACGCCATCTGGCGGTTGACAAGGTAGGCACCGACTACTGGTGCGGTGACGCCAATCAGTGCGCCTGCGGTAAACCCACGCTGGAGAAAGTTGCTACAGACGATCCACGTATCGACCGTCGAGCAGGTAGAATCCCAAAACAGCCCGTACAGCGGCGGAAACCCCCAGAGGATAAACGCTGTAAAGCCGACCAGCGTCAACGGGACCCCGACGCCTAACAGCGCGCGTTGTCGACCCAGCGATGGTGTCTCGACAGCCATGTTAGTCACCGCCTACTAGTTGACCGGCCTGCAGCCCGTGGGCCGAACTAAAGACGCGTTCGACCGCACCGCTTTCGAGGAAGGCACTGGTCTCACAATGTTCGTACAGCTCGCAGTCGAGACACGCCATCATGTTAGCGTGCTGGGTGACGACGCCGATATCGTGTTCAATGAGAATAATCGTAATACCGTCGTCGTTGAGTTCTGCCAGCAGGTCATAAAACGCCTCGACGGAGTCAGCGTCGACGCCGACCGTTGGCTCGTCGAGTGCGAGCAGGTCGGCCTCGCTGGCAAGCGCGCGGGCGATGTAGACGCGCTGTTTTTGACCACCCGACAGTCGGCTGATCTTGCGGTCGGCGAGATCACTGATTCCGACGGTTTCGAGAGCGTCGTCGACCAGTCGGCTATCTTCGCTCGAAAGTGGCATGAGACCCGCGTGGGCGTACCGACCCATGCGGACGACTTCGCGGACAGTCACCGGCATCATCGCATCAGCCTCGCTGGACTGCTGGGAGACGTAGGCGAGTCGCGTCCCTTGTTTGAATTTGTCTGCGCGAGTGCCGTACAGTTCGATGCGGCCCGAGTCGGGTTGTTTGAGCCCGAGCATGAGCTTTAGGAGCGTTGTTTTCCCCGAGCCGTTCGGCCCGATCAGGCCCAGAAAGTCGCCTTCGTCGACGGTCAGTGAAATATCTTTGAGCACTGGCTGGTCGTCGTAGGCGAACGAGACGTTTTCGACGGAGATTGCTGGTGTCATTCGATCATCAGTGGATGTAGATCGCAGCGGATATCTGGTGGTTTGCGGCCGGCTACAAAGGTCTGGTTTATTCGGCGCGGATCGCGGCCTCGACGGAGGGCAGATTGATGTTACGGAAGTGCTCGATGTAGCCCCAGTCAGGCTCCATCTGTACGGAGTCATCGATAGCTGGACTGCCGTCGATCTGGGTTTCGACCGGCGACAGCGGCAGGATCTCCGCACCGGTATCAGCAGCGAGCGTTTCGGCCAAGCGGGCGGGCTCGCCCACGTCATACAGCACGTGGCCGATATCGAACTCCTCAATCAGTCCCTCGATTTCCTCGACATCACCAGGAGAAGCTGCGTCGTCCGGCGAGGTGCCGACCGGCGAGTAGATATCGAGGTCGTAGCGGCGGTTCCACCACTGGAACGAATCGTGGGTACCAACGATGAGTTCGGAGATCTCGCCACGGTCGACGATGGCCTGGAAGTCGTCGTTGAGCTCCTGCAGTTCTTCGTTGAACGCGGCGGCGTTGGCCTCGTACTCATCTTCGTGTTCTGGGTCGAGTTCGGCAAGGCCGGCGGCGATGTTGTCGACGCCGTCCTGGCAGACAACCGGGTCCATCCACCAGTGTTCGTCGTTGTCCTCGGCTGGGCTATCGAAGAATTCGATCCCTTCCGAGGCCTCGATGACGGCGGTTCCACCGTCGGCAGTGAGGCTGTCGGCGGCATCGTCCTGCCAGCTGGCGAAATCACGGAGATAGACGAAGCCGTCGGCTGTATCGAGATCCTCGAC
>PWFE01000073.1 GCA_003554115.1 Haloferacaceae archaeon
ATGCGACAAGGTTGAATACCCTCGGCAGTCTACACTCAACTTGGACTATGGATATTACTGATATTGTTATGACGGAGTTCGTCGAAGTCGACGTCGACGAACGGCTCGCAAAGGTGCGAGCGAAGTTCGACGATGCCGACACGCGGGGTGTGATTATCACTGACGACGGCGAGTACGAGGGGGTGATCGGCGAATCAGAGCTCGTCAAATCACAGATCAAAGACGACACCAAAGCCAGCGTCCTGATGACCTCGGCACCGCGAGTCGACCATCATGAGGACGTCAGAGAGACTGCCCGCCTGCTGGTCGAAGGCGACGTCCGGATCGCGCCAGTGTTCCGTGGCGAACAGCTAATGGGGATTATCACAACAGATGCGATCTTGTCTGCGGTGCTTGAGAATCTCGACGCGCTCACTGTCGAACAGATCTACTCAGAGGACGTTATCGACATCACTGCGAAATCGACGGTGGGCCAAGCCATCAACCGTCTACGCGAACACGGCATCTCACGGCTGCCCGTTGTCGACGACGGTGGCTCGCTGACTGGTGTAATCACGACGCACGACATCGTCGATTTCGTCGTCCGAGATCACGAACGCCAGCACAAAGGCGACCGCAGCGGTGACCGCGACCGCATGCTTGATCTGCCGGTCGACAACCTGATGACCTCGCCAGTGTTGACCGTCGAGCCGTCTGAAACAGTCAAAACCGCCGTCGAGCGTATGTTTGACCGCGAAATTTCAGGGCTCGTCGTGACTGGAGACGACCAAACAGTCGCCGGCGTCATCACCAAAACCGACGTTTTGCGGGCCTTAACGTTCACAGAACAGGAACAGATGGATGTGCAGATCACCAACGTCGACTTGTTGGATTCGATTAATCGAGCGGAGATCGTCGAATCGATCACCCAAGTCGTCGACAAATACCAGCAGATGAACGTGATGCATGCGCACGTGCGGTTCCACGAACACAAAGAGAAACTCCGTGGGACGCCGCTGATCCAATCACAGATCCGGTTGCGAACCAGCCACGGCCAGGTTGCCGGCTCCGGTGAGGGCTACGGCGCAAACCAGGCGTTCCACGTCGCACTTGATAAACTCGAACGCAACGTCCTCGAACTGAAAGGCATCAACGCCGACAAAGAGTACCGCGGCCAACTGCTGCGCAAACTCAACGAGATCTAACGGTCAGGGAAGCTGCCTGAACCGTCGCGCACAGTCTCGTCGGCTATTTGCTTGCGATTCGCCGCAGTGTTGGTGTGTCTCTCGAATTCCAGTTGTTCACTTCGTCATGTTTTTGAGCAGTCCCGAATTAATACGAGTATACAATGAGCGCAGACGACAAGTATCCTGCAGAGTCCGGGCGTCGACGCTTCGTCAAGGGCGTCGTTGGCGGCGCGGCACTCGCCGGGGTGGGTGCCACTGGCGCGGTCTCGATTAACACACTCACCACCGCAACCGGAGCCGGCGGCGGGCCGGTCGAAGCGATGGTGATCGAACGCGTCAGCGGCCCGGCACCCCACGGAATGCCGCAGGTTCCCGTCGAAGTCGACGACGAGGGATACGTCCGCGGCATCTGGCCCGAGATCGATACCGAAGAGGTCGACGGTGTCGAAGTCGAGATCGCCCGCGAGGAACTCGGCGGCGTCGAGTACTCCCAAGAGTGGTTCCAGTACTGCGGAAACGAGTCCTACGAAGGCCTCGAACCCGACTTCGATTCGGACAACTACCTCAAATCCGACGGTCTGACGAGCTACGAGTGGCAACAGGAACAAAAAGACGAGGATGATCGCTTCAACGTCAGCGATTTCGAGGACTACGAAGAGTGGGGCAACGAAATCGGCTCGTCGGGCGTCGGCAAGCCGGCCGCAACAACGTGGCGATCCGAGGACACCGAAAACGACATTCCGGTTATGCTGATTCGGTCGCCGCTGATCGAAGAGGCCGCCGAAGACGACGAGTGGCTCCAAGCTAGCACCGATCAGGGGTTTATCGCTTGGGTCAACGTCTGTACGCACTTCTGCTGTGTGCCCGGCTACAAGCTCGCACCTGATGCCCACCGCTACGACGCCGAAGATCGTGTCTACTGTCAGTGCCACCAGACAGTGTACGATCCGTTCTCGATTACGAGTGCGCTGTACATCGCCCGACCCCGTCCGGACGACGACTAACTCAACCCCGTTGTTTTTCTGTGTTCTTCGCCCAGTAGCCACATGAGCGAGCAGACCGGATTCGAAACCGAATGTGAACGTGCCCGCCAGCTACTGGATGCAACCGATCTTACCGCAGTCCATGTCGGCGTGATTCACGACGACCGCACCGTCGACACTGTCGCCACGCGTCGAACCGACGGCGAGACCGACGCCGAACTTCACGCGCTGTCGTTGCTTGCGACCCATGTTCGAGCGGTCGCCACTGAGGCAGGCGTCGACTACGAAACAGTCGCAGCCGATGCCGCCGCCATCGCCGCGCAGCTCGAAGAACTCCCGATACAGGAGTCGACTACCCCCGACAGCGACGACGCCGATGCCGATCTAAACGACCCAGAAGGCGGATCCTAACGCCGACACCTCGAACGTAGTCGCTGCCTACCGACCGTTATTCACCTGTAAACCGGTAGCCAGCCAGCGAGCGGCAGTGGTCGGCAAGCCGCGAGAGTTCGCTTTCGAGTCGGCCGACTGCCGGTTTTTGTTGACGATCGCCGTTGAGGAGCACCGAAACGCGCTGGTCACCGAGTGAAACGAATCCGAGATCGTGTTTGTCGGCTGTCGTTCGGAGTCCGAGGCCGACGTCTGCACGATCATCAAGAACACGGCGGGCGGGGCTTTCGACGGCTTTCACCGTTGACTCGAAGCCACCGATCGATTTTACGAGGCTGTGCCGAGAGACACCGCGGTCATCGGCCAGCGCGGCGAGTGTATTCGAGAGGCTGGTTCGGAGCCCGGAGGTCGTCTCGCGGTTCACAAAGCGCAGGTCGCTGTCGACCAGATCCCCAAGCGTCTCAATGCCGGTTGGATTACCGGCCTCAACGAGTAACCCCCACTCGCGGTGCCAACTTCCGGCCAAGACCGCTTCTTTTGGAGGGTCAACCGGGCCGGCAACGACCGCGAAATCCGGCAGCCCGTTGCGGAACCGTCGGAGTCCCTCACGGCTACCAAGAGGGAGATAGCGCGTTGAGTCGACCTGATCGAACAGCGCGTTGAGCGCGGGGTCATCCTCACCGATTCCAAGCAGGTCGGGCGGCGAGACGTCCGGTGAAAACAGCTCAACGCGCACGCGCTCGCCAGCGGCGAGATAATCCGTAGTTGGCTCGATTCGAACGACTCCGTCGGCCTCGGCAAGGCTCATCGTCGCACCTGAGCCCTTATCAACCGGGTACACCAGCCGGCGGCCTACACCGTCTTCGAGAACGCCAACCGACAGCAATCGAAGTCGACCCTCCTCCGAGCGAGCCTCGGTCGCCATCTCACCGGTGAGGCTGGCAGTCGCAGGCTCCGGTCGACCGGCAGCCTGCCGGATCGCGGGCGCAACAAAAATCCGAAAGATCGTCAGCGCGGAGACGGGATACCCCGGCAGCCCGATGTACGCGGAGTTGCCGCCGTCGCTGCGGTCAACTCGGCCGACCAGCATGGGTTTGCCGGGTTTGACCGCCACACCGTGGACCAAGAGTTCGCCTTTGTCTTCGATCACCCGATAGATCACATCGACCGCGCTCGCGGAGGTCGACCCAGAGGAGACGACGAGATCACACTCGTCGGCAGCCCGACGGAGCAGGCGCTCCATCTCCTCGAAATCGTCGCCGGCATGCGGGTAGACAACTGGCTCGCCGCCGGCAGCCTCAACGCCAGCCGCGATGGTGTGGCTGTTGACATCATAGATCTCGCCTCGTTGGTTTTCGAGGGGCTCGCCAGGGCGGACGAGCTCTTCGCCGGTTGAGATAATGCCGACCCGCGGTGGTTCGACAACCGAGACGGACTCACAGCCGACCGCCGACAGTAGGCCGATTTCGCGGGGCGTTAGCCGTGTACCGGGGCCAAGTGCGCGGGTACCGGCGGCGATATCTGCACCGGCCAGCATGACGTTTTTGCCGGGCGTGACCGTCGACCGACATTCGATCCGTGGCTCGCCGTCGACCTCGATCTCCTCGGTTCGCTCGACGACCACAACCGCATCGCTGCCCTCGGGCATGACCGCTCCCGTCGAGATCTCGACGCAGGTTCCTGACTCGACACGCACCTCGGGTTTCTCGCCGGCGTGGACTGCCCCCGCAAGTTCGAAGACCGACGGATCGACCTCACTGGCGTCGACTGTCTCGCGTGCGCGAACCGCATACCCGTCCATCGAGGCGCGGTCGAACCCCGGAACATCGATGTCGGCGGTGAGTCGCTCGGCGAGAATTCGGCCGTGGGCCGCCGCGAGGTCGACGGCTTCGGTGCCAGCCGATAATGATAGTGACTCGATTGCCTCGCGGACTTCCTCGGGGTCGGCCAGCGTGCGGAACTCCTTTCGGCTCATGGCTGGACCTCCCAGTATTCGACGGTCACCTGCTCGCCCTCGGCGTACCCCTCGCGGGACTCCGGGACGACAACCCAGCCGTCAGCCAGCGCGACACTTGAGAGAACGCCCGCACCTTTCACCCGGACAGGGGTGGCACACAGGCCGTCGGCCGTCTGTGCCGTTTCGACCCGCACGAACGTTCGCGTGCCGGGCTCGCTGGGGAGTTTGCGGGTGAGTGTCGCCTGTCGAGTTGGGAATAGCTCGTCGGGAAGGTGGCCCACCTTCTTGAGAACAGGCCGAAGAAACTCCACCGCATTCAGCAGACAGGAGACGGGATACCCCGGCAACATGAGAATGGGTGTCTCCTCGACGATACCGAGGCCAACGGGGTAGCCGGGTTTGATCGCAACACCGTGGACCAACACCTCGCCGAGTTCCTCGACGACCTCGGGAATTAGGTCGCGCTCGCCGACCGAGGAGCCACCTGTGGTGACGATAATATCTTTGGTGAGATCACGCTGGATGGCCGCCCGGAGAGCCGCCGAATCGTCGTCGACGATCTCTCGATAGGTTGCCTCGCCGCCCCAGCGCTCAACGAACTGCGAGACAGTTAGCCCATTGGTTTCGATGATCTCGCCGGGGTCGGGGTCGGCCTCAACCAACTCCTCGCCCGTAGGAATCACCCCTACGGTTGGCTGTTTGTAAACGGTGATCTCCCAGAGACCCACTGATCGGAGCAGTCCCAGATCTGAGGGCCGAAGGCGGTGTCCCGGTTCGTACAGCGGCTGGCCTTCGGCAACGTCCTCGCCGGTGTTGCCGACGTTCTGGCCTTCGGCGACAGCCTCGTGGACGACGATTGTCTCGTCCGTGGCGTCGACCTGTTCGATCATGACGACGGCGTCCGCGCCCTCGGGGAGTTCGCTGCCGGTGTGGACACGGCTTGCGGTGCCGGGCAGCACCGAGGCTTCGGTCTCGCGCGTTTCGAGGAGCTTTGGGGAGTGGTCGCTGGCTCCGAGTGTGTCCTCGGCGCGGACCGCAAAGCCGTCCATCGCCGCCCGGTCGTAGTTCGGCACGGGGTTTGGCGCGGTGATCGTCGTGGCGACCGCGCGGCCGTCAGCCATGTTCAGCGGGAGGCGTTCGGTGCGGTCGTGTGGCTCAACGACGTCCAAGAGGCGCTCGCGGGCGTCTTCGAGCGAGGTACGATGCTTGAAGCCCGAGGTGCGTCTGGCTTCGTTTGGCATACCCTGTGTTGTGTTGGCGGCCGTATAAGCCCGCACGGTCCGGTGTGGCCCTCAACAAGTCGGCCGCTCGCTGTCGAGAACCGACCGCGGGGTTTTTCGACGTTGCGTTCATACTGTTGTGTATGTCAGCACTGCGCGATGCGCTTCGAGAGCTTCCGGATGCGGTGTTTGCGGACTTCCTTGAGTCAGAGGAGGCCTACCAACTCGTCTTGGACATCCCGGGAGTCACCGCCGAGACCGCCGAACTAATCGCCGACGGCAGCCGACTGACCATCGAAGCCAGACGCGAAAAAGCCGTCCCTGAGGGGTTCCGATACCTCCGAGAAGACCGGCCACTGTTTCTCGATGCGGAGTTGCCGCTGCCACGGGATGCCGACGGCGAGGCCGCTTCGGCGGTCGTCGACCGTGGAGTGCTCGAAATCTCGCTGCCGAAAACCGCTGATGATTCAGGTGAATCCATTCCGATCGATGACGCCGCGGAGTAGGTGATCACTCTGGTCTCTCTCCGTGCGTACTGGCGGTTCGTCGTCGTGTTTTATCGGTTTTCGCCGCTGCTGGTCGCCTACCTGCGGGACCGCAACCGGTTTCTGTTTTTCGGCGGCTCCAGACGCGTCACCACCGAGATGCAGCTCGAACGCGCCGAGATCCTGCTTGAGACGCTGCTTACACTCGGGCCGACGTTTATCAAACTCGGCCAACTGCTGTCGACTCGACCCGACATTCTGCCGAAAGCCTACATCGATGTGCTCTCAAGTCTGCAGGATGATGTGCCGGCGGCGAGTTGGGAAGAATCAAAACAGGTAATCGAAGCCGAGTTAGGTCCCGTCGAGGAGGTGTTCGACGAGTTCGATACCGAACCGATCAGCGGGGCGAGTCTGGGCCAGGTGTATCTCGCTACCTACGAGGGCCAACAGGTCGCCGTCAAGATTCGTCGACCCAACATCGAATCGTTGGTTGAGGCCGACCTGCGGGTGCTTCGGTGGTCAATTCCAGTTCTCGTCCGATTTTTGGGCGAGGGGCGGGCGTTTTCGCTGGACAATCTGACCGATGAGTTCGCCAAAACCATCCGTCAAGAGATGAACTACGCCCGCGAGCGCGACATTCTCGAAGAGATCCGTGGTAACTTTGAGGAAAACCGAGATATTCGGATTCCACGGTCGGTCGAGGCTGCCTGCGGGCCGCGCGTGCTCACCATGGAGTACCTGCCGGGTGTCAAAATCACCGACATATCCCGACTTGACGAGATGGGTCTGGATCGGACGGAGCTGGCGACCAAACTCCAGCGCATCTACCTGCAGATGATCGTCCAAGACGGCGTTTTTCATGCCGACCCCCACCCCGGTAACCTCGCTGTCGCCGAGGATGGGTCGATCATCTTCTATGATTTCGGCATGTCGAGTACGGTCGATTCGTTCATTCAGGACAAAATCGTCGAGTTCTACATCGCGGTCGCCAACCAGAATATCGATGCGATTCTCGACACGCTGGTCGATATGGGCACGCTCAGCCCGACTGCTGACCGCAAGATCATGGGCGAAGTCATGGAGTTGGCGATTGCCGACGCCCGTGGAGACGACATCGAGCAGTACCGGGTCAACCAGATTATCGAGCAAGTCGAGTCGACAATCTATGAGTTTCCACTCCGACTCCCACGGAATCTCGCGCTCGTGTTGCGTGTAGCAACCGTCGTCGAGGGCGTTTGTGTGACGCTCGATGCGGATTTCGACTTCATATCGGTTGCAACAGACTACCTCACCGAAGAGGGTTACCGCGAAGAGACAGCCAAAAAGCTGCTCGAAGAGGGCAGCCAGCAGGTCCAACAGACGACACAGGCGCTGTTTACGGTCCCACCAAAACTCAACCGAGTGTTGGATACGGTCGAACGTGAGGATCTGACGGTTAACGTCCAGATCGACGATAAAAATCACGTCCTTGACAAACTCGCCAAGCGAATCTCGTATTCGATTATTGTGGCCGTCGGGCTGCTTTCGGCCTCGATTATCTATGCGTTTGCCAACGAGTGGCGGATCGCACTGGCGATTCTCGGACTCACCGCACCGATGGTGTTTTTCCTCTATCGGTCGTTCAAACAGCCCAGCGGCCTGCGTGCCCGCCCGCAGTTCACTCGCCAAAACCTGCGTGAGCGCCGCGGTCCCGGCAACGAGTAGCTGCGACTCCAGTAGTCGACTCCTACTGCACAGTAGCCGTCGACTATCGTTGAGGTAGCTGTCGTCTCCCAGTTACGTACGTAACCGTCGACTGTCAGTCACAACATCTGGTCGTAGAATAGCGGTTACTCACCTTGCAGTTTGGCGAACTGATCGAGGAGTTCGTCTGCCGACTCACCCGACTCAAACGTCATCGAGCCGCGGAACTCCGAGCGTTGCTGATCGAAATCCGCATCCACCGTCGCCGTTTTTTGTTCTCGTCGCTCGTGCTCAGCTTCGTCATATGCTCCCATAGACATGGTATACCATACCTTGGTTCTGTTCGATTATATACCTAACGATTGTTCAGACCGATGTGACACAACAGATCAACGGTAGGTCGTTCGACCAGAATACGTAACTGCCCCCGATTCCTCACCACAGGTGTGGCACGACCGCTTCGTTTCAGATATGCCCCAGAGCGTTGGTCGCTCGGCCGGATTCGGTCGGCGGTTTTCCAGCCCCTTGAGTCGAATCTCGGCGCCGAGATGCGCAGGTCGTGGTTTCGGCCGCCGGCTGGCTATCAAGCCCGGCGCTTCGAGATGGACAACGGCGACATCGCACTGTTTTGCTGGACTGATGGTGACGAGGGGCCGACGGGCGTCGACGGCGGTCCCGGGGCCTACTGGCTCGGCAACACTGAAACGCCGAGTTCGCTGTGGCGAACCGAAAAGTACGGCTTCGAAGAGGTTCCCTACCCCGTCTGTCGGTGGGCCGAACGCGAGCTGTTGGCCCAACTCCACATGGAGTCGCCGTGGCTCGAAGCCTATCCGCATATTTCGTGGTACTTTTTGGGTGTGTTTCTCTCGAAAGACGGCCGAGAGACGACGCGGGAGTTTTTCCGCGAGCACGCCGCGGGCTTTCCGGATGCAACCACTGAGGACGCACTCAAATACTACGAGTCGGTGCTGAAAACGGGTGCGCTGGATCCCTATCGTCCGGAGATGGCCGGAAAGCTCGGGACCTCAGATTATCTGGATCTTACTCGGATGACCGCCGCGATGGGCGAGTTTAACGCCGCCAAACTCCTATTGGATGCGGGCTATGAGATCACCCCCGAGATTGAGGTGACAACGGGCCACTCGATTGACTTCCGTGCAGATCCGCCGGACTCCAACGGGAGCCAAGCCGTACTCGTCGAGGTCACCCGTCCGCTGCCGCCCGGTCGACGGTCGGCCGACTCGCCGTTGACTGCGCTGCGAGAGACGGCCAAAACAAAAACTGACGGGCAACTCGACGCGCATGCAGGTGGCGTGGTGCTGTTCGTCGACTGCTCGTCGTTTCCTGACGACGCCTGGCGGACGATTGCAGCCGAACAGCCCGACGTTCGGCACCGCCCGGCAGTTGTTTTTCGGGTGCGGCCAACGGGACGCGTCGAAGGCTACCGGAAAGGCGGTCTCCCGCTTGAGTTGGATACGGTGATCGAGTTCGGTTGAGTGCTAGAATGAAACCTGTTGGGGGCCTTCTTCGCCGGGCGTGTACTGATCGCGATCACTGTAGAATCGGCGGCCAATGGCTTTGTGACTGACGCCGCTCAGCAACGACTGCTGGACGCTGTCTGGCGTCTCGAACGTCTCTTCGCCGAGTCGACTGAGGATCTCGCCGATCGTTTCAGTACCGTTTTCGAGAGTGATCTCGTGGTCGCCGTACTGGTTGATGATCTCCGAGGTGGTCGTTGGATAGTGGCTGTCGGTGAAGTCGGTTGTGTTGAGTCGCATATCTACTGTGTATCAGCGCATAACTATAATGATTGTCCATAAGGAATTGGGTAGTCAGCCCCATTGTTAATATTCATTAAGGTTGTGTCGATGTCGTCTTGGGTCGGGGGGCACAATGCGGCGTATGAACACCGAGCCGGTTGCTGATCTCCACGTCCACACGACGGTCTCGGATGGGGTGCTCTCGGTCGACCAGCTCCCTGCAGTGGCCCACGAGGCCGGCATCGAGTGGGTTGCGGTCACCGACCACGACAGGGTCCATCCCGACCTGTCGGCTCCGGTGACCAAACGGGATAAAATCGGCATGATCCGCGGCATCGAACTCCGCGCCGACGCTGGCGACTAGCGCGTCGACCTGCCGGGCTACGGCGTCGAGCCAACAGTCGAGCTAACCGCGGAACTCGACCGCCTCCAGACCGACCGCAAACAGCGTGGTCGACGGATTATCGAGCGGGTCGAAGCCCAGTTGGGCGTTGGACTCCCAATCGAGCCACGCCCCGGCATCGGCCGACCACACATCGCGCGGGCGATTGAATTACTCTCGAAGTCGACTGCAGCCAACGACGCTTTAAACCGTCTGGGTCCCCAATCAAAAATATGCGCTGTCATTACTGCGACGAAGAGGCCGCATTTGCGGCCGAAAAAGGCGGGCTCAAAGTCGGCCTCTGTGCGGACCACTTCCGCGAGCGACTCGAAGAGATCAGCGACTCGGCCGAACTCGCTGAACTCGAATCGCAACTCGATGTGACACGGACGGACTGAGTAGCGGAATCTCTTTCAGCGCGGCGTGTGGACGGTTCGGTATGTCATTCGAGCCCACAAATCGCCCCCGTCGACTCCGGACTGACGGGATCAGACCACTGGTCAGCGAGACGACGCTCGACGCACAGGATCTCATCGCGCCCGTCTTCGTCGACGAGACACTCGATGAACGACTCCCAATCTCGTCGATGCCAGGCCACGAACGCGTGGCCATAGGTGAGGCCGCCGACCGAGTCGACGAAATCCGCAAAACAGGTGTCGAGGCCGTCATCGTCTTCGGAATTCCAGAGACGAAAGACGAGACCGGTACCGAGGCCTACGCCGAAGACGGCGTCGTCCAGCAAGGAATCCGAGAGATCAGCGAGAAGACGGACGCCTACGTTATCGGCGACGTCTGTCTCTGTGAGTACACCGACCACGGCCACTGCGGCATCGTCGAACCTCACGCCCACGAGAAGCCGACGCTGACGGTTGAAAACGACGAAACCCTGAAACTGCTGGCCGAGACGGCAGTCTCCCAAGCCGAAGCGGGAGCCGACATGGTTGCCCCATCCAGTATGACCGACGGGATGGTTGGGGCGATCCGTACCGCCCTCGATGAGGCGGGTTTCGAGCACGTCCCGATTATGAGCTATGCGGCCAAATACGAATCTTCGTTTTATGGGCCGTTCCGCGATGCCGCCGACGGCGCGCCCGCCTTTGGGGACCGTCGACACTACCAGATGGACCCTGCGAACCGTCGGGAAGCAATGCGGGAAGTCAGCTTGGATGTCGAAGAGGGCGCGGACGTGCTGATGGTCAAACCCGCACTTCCCTACCTCGATATTGTTCGTGACATCCGCGAGGAGTTCGACCACCCAGTGGCAGCCTACAACGTCTCAGGTGAGTACGCCATGCTCCACGCCGCGGCCGAAAAGGGGTGGCTAGATCTGGAAGCCACCGCCTACGAGTCGCTTTTGAGTATCAAACGCGCTGGCGCGGATCTCATTTTGACCTACTTCGCCGAGGATCTGGCTGAGCGACTGTAGTTATCTCGGAGATCCATCAGTTTCGACGATGACACGCTCGTACTCGCCGAGTCGCCATTCGTCAGGTTCAGTGCCGCTTGTGCGGAGTGCGTCCGGTTGGTCGACCGCCGTCGACGGTGAGCGGTGATCCGTTTCGAGAGTCATACCTCAACACCGACCGCAGGTGGCTAAAACGACCCGGCCACAGCAACGGCGGCGGTCGTCTGTGACAGCCCGTCGCCCGCTGAATTGGGCGTATTCGGTGGCCAAACCGGCTGTCGGACTACCGTACGCACTGTTCGAGAGACGCAGACAGCGTCAATACTTGCAGCAACCTCAGTCGACAGTTTCGGAGACGAACCCGAAACCAACTGCTGGAGAAAATACCAGTGCTCCGAGCGGCGTGTCGATTACTCTTCAGTGATCGTCTCGCTTGTGGGGTCGAGTTCGCCTTTGTGGATTTTCGCGCCGTCTTTGGCGACTTGATTACCGAGGACGGCACACGGAATTCGCATCGGCGAAATCGTCACACCCAGCATCTCAACGATGTCGTCGGTCTCCAATGCTTCCAACTCGTCGAGTGTCATCCCGACAAGCCGTTCGGAAAGCATACTCGCCGAGGCTTGGGAGATCGCACAGCCGTCGCCGGTGAAGGTGACGTATTCGATCTGTTCGCCGTCATCGTCGAGTCGCACATCCATCTGGATCGTATCGCCACACGAGGGGTTTTCGCCCGTGTGTGAGAAATCAGGATCCTCCAACTCCCCGTAGTTTCGGGGGCTTTTGTAGTGATCGAGGATCTGCTGGCGATACATATCCGAGCCAAGTCCCATATACCGCTGGCTATGGTCGGTGCTCAAAAAAGGGTTCCGGGCGGTACCGCGAGCGCCACGTCGACACCGGTTGGGATTACACAGTGAGGCCCTCGTCAGTCGGCGTCGACTTCCAGTGGGCTGTCTGCGGACAGCACTGCCAAGCCATCGGTTGCCAGCCAGCGGATGAACACCTCTGCTTCCGTTGAGTTCCGAACCCGATAGGCGGCAGCCGTCGACTCGTTATCGCCGACGTGGACTGTGATGCCACCGTCCTTAATGGCGCGAAACGCCGCCTCGTCGGTTGTGTCGTCACCGATATAGAAGGTGAGCCACGACTCGTCAACGTGCTCGCGGAGCTGGGCGAGCGCGCTGCCTTTGTCCCAGTCGGCCGCCGGCCGGAGTTCAAGGCTCTCTTTGCCGTCGTGGATCTCGATTTCGCCAGCCCCGTGGTCACCGACAGCCTCTCGGACATGTGTTTCGACGGTCTCGATAGCCCCACGGTCGACCTGCCGGTAGTGAATCGTGGCGGTGACGCCCTTGTGTTCGACGAGCGTTCCCTCGATGTCGGCGAGTCGACTCTGGAGTTCTCGACAGACATCCTCAACGACTGGTTCGGCACTCGTCGCGTCGGGATGCGTCTCGCGGGAGCCGTCGATCCCGAGTTCGAGGCCATGGTTGCCGACGCAGTCGACACCGGAGAGCCCGAGTCGCTCGCGGAGGTCGGCTAGCCCGCGACCGCTGATCACCGCCGGATGAACCTGCGGATGCTCACGAAACGTTCGGAGCGAGCGCAGATTCGGCTCGGTTGGCTCCGGCGTGTCGGGATCGTCGGCAATCGGCGACAGTGTGCCGTCGAAATCGGTGCCGAACAGCAGGCCGGGAGCCTCGCTGAGTCGGTACCGAAGCTCGTCAAACGCCGCCCAGACGAGCGGTGGCTGTGTAATCGATTCCGGGGTCGGTTGTGATGAGTGGTTTGCCATTGGGTAGGGGTGGCTACGTTGATCTGAGATCAGTCCGTGGGTCCGCCGACTCGTCGACTGCGAGCGTCGAATCGAACACCTCTGCCATCCACGACTGGATGTCGGTTTCGGTGACCGTCGAGCGGAGTGCCTGCATGCGCTGACTGCGGTCTTCGGTGGGCATCGAGGCGGCGAGATCGAGACGCTCGGCGAACGTCTCGGTGTCTGTCGGCTCAATCGAGATCGCTGCATCGCCAAGCAGGTCGTGGGCTCCGGCGTGTTCGCTCAACACGAGCACGCCGGTATGGTCGATCTGCGCTGAGACGTACTCCATGGCCACGAGGTTCATCCCATCGGCCAGCGGGCTGACAATGGCGAGATCGCTGTGTCGACACAGCCCGTACAGCGCCTCCTCTGACAGATAGTCGTCAATCTCGATTATAGGCTGCCAGTCGTCAGTACCAAAGCGCTCGTTGATCCGCTCGATAGCCCGGTCGACTTGGCGGCCGAGTTCGCGGTACTCGGGAATCGCCGTCCGACTCGGCGTGGCCTTCTGGACGTAGGTGAACTCGCCGCGCCAGTTGGGTTGGGTTGCCAACAACTGCTCGATAGCCGCGAGCCGTTCGGGAATTCCTTTTGTGTAGTCCAGCCGGTCGATGCCGACGGCGACCTGCTGGTCGTCGGGAATGCCGTAGTCCTCGCGGAATTGGGTCCAGAACGACTCGTCGGGCCCAGCAGCATGCTCGGCTATCGCCTGCGTGTCGACGCCCATCGGGAACGCCTGGATGTGGGTTTCATGGCCCCGGTAGGAGACGGTCGACGCACTCCAGTTGACCGAGGCCTCAGGGAGGATGGTGGCCACACAGTCGAGGAAGTTGGCACAGTACCGCGGGATATGAAAGCCCAGCAGGTCGTTCGCCAGCAGGCCATCGAGGAGGTCGCTCCCGTGGGGGCAGTCCCGAAACACCTCGCGTTCGGGCCACGGGATGTGCCAGAACTGACTCATCAGCGCCGGCTCGTCGAGCAGTTCGCGAACAACCCGAGGAGCCAGCCCGAAATGGTAGTCCTGAAACCAGATGACAGTCTCGGCGCTGGCATCTACACCGCTCTCAGCGTCGCTCAACTCATCGCCGGAACTGCTGTCGACGGCTTCGACAACGCTGTTGGCAAACTGTCGGTTAACTTCGCGGTATCGATCCCAGTACCGGCTTTTGTAGGTGACATACTCGGTGAGACCGTGCGAAAGCGGCCAGAGAGTCCGATTGCTGAAGCCATAGTAGTAGTCGGCGACCGCCGACTCCGTAAGCCAGACGCGCTTGAGCGTGTAGGCCGGCTCGTCGGGGGGCACTCGCACGGAGTCGGCCTCGTTGGTCACCTCTCGGTCGGCATCGCCATCACCCCAAGCGACCCAGATGCCGTCGGTTTGTTGCACAACTGGGTCAAGCCCAGCTGTCAGTCCGCCGGCCGGACGGTCGACGACGATTTCGCCGTCCGAAACGGTGTGACGGTACGGCTGGCGATTCGAGACGACTGTTAGCTGGCGGTCTTCAAGTGTCGAGAGAACCGAATCAAGCGATAGTGTCTCACTCATCTGTTGGCTCCGGTTCGGTCGGCAGTTGGTGTCGAGCGGGGTCGACTGCGATACATACTGGTGGCGGTGGCCGCAGCGTTGTCGGCCGGCTGGCATCGACCAGCGAGCCACCGACCGACACGGCCACAGTGGATGGATAACGTATACTCATGGCAGTCTCAGCACGTCTTGGGGGTGTTGTGAAGGGAGTCGTAGACATCGGTACGATCTCGAGGTCAGACGAGACCGCCTTGGGAGGCAGACGGCGGCTGGAATGATGTCGCTGTTGGCCAGTTAGTCGTCGACTATCTACAGTTACAATCCACCTACCGGCCAGTCACAATCCCTACATACTTTTGGGCTGACCGATGTTTTTGTTGATATGCGAAACCGGGTGAACGGATACGTCGACCGAATTCGCGACGAGCTTCGAAAGTCGTTCACCGAGGAGTACACCCCCCGAGAGGTCGCCGGGAGTTTCTCGCTTGGCGTCTTCATTACGATGCTACCGACCCTTGGCGTCGGATTGGGCGTATTCGTTGTGTTGGCGTACCTGTTCGATCGAATCAACAAAATCGCGCTGTTCGCCTCGGTACTCGTGTTGAACCCGGTCGTCAAATGGGGTGTGTATGCGGCCAGTATCACGCTCGGTTTCTTTCTGTTGGGTCCCGTCGAGGGGTTCGACGGCGGCGGTGTGACGCTGGATGACGGCTATGAGGTACTGATACGGCTGTGGCTCGGCAATCTGATTCTGGCGGCGGTCGCCACGGCGATCGCGTACCCGCTTGCCTACCGGATGGTCACAAGCTACCGGGAGCGTGAACTCGATATCGTCGGAACCACCGTCGAATCCGTTGTCGAGAGCTTCGAGGAACTGAAACGTGAGTCGACGGGAGACGCTGAGACGGCAGGAAATCCACTCAGCTCTAAGCCCGAGGCGTCCGAGGAGCCGCCTGTAACCGAGGCTGAAAACCAGCCATCAGACGCAGGAAGTCGACAGGCCAGCGATAGCAGCGACGCCGAATAGTTTCCAATCCGGTGAGCACTCCCGTGGGTGACATCCACAGCGCATAAATATAATCTGGTTATATCGATAAGTTATATGCTGGTCCTCGTCGACATCGAACGTATGAGTGGCAGTCAACAGCTGTTGGAGAGGGGTCAGGATATCTGGGAGGCACAGAAGTCACACCCGTTCGTCGTCGAGTTGGCCGAGGGAACACTCGACCGAGGGGCGTTCGAACACTGGGTGCGACAGGATTATCGGTACCTGCAGGACTACGCCCGGCTGTTCGCGATCGCCGGCACGAAGGCCCGCGATGAGTCGACGATGACCAACCTGTTGGGGGTTGCCCACACCGTTCTTGAAACGGAGATGGATCTCCACCGGTCGTTTGCAGCCGACTACAGGATTTCGGCGGCAGAACTCGAATCGACCGAGAAGGCCCCGACCTGTGTGGCCTACACGAACTTTTTGTTACGCACCGCCTACGAGGGCTCGCTGGCCGAAATCGCAGCCGCGCTCTACCCCTGTATGCAGGGGTATCTCGACGTGGCCGACCACATGGCCGAGCTAGCCGACGAGACACATCAGTATACGCCGTTTATCGAGCTGTACACGGGCGAGGAGTTCCGCGAGGAGGTTCAGTGGTGCCAGGAGTTCGTCGACCGCTGTTGGGCCGACTCGCCGGGCGAACACGAGGCGATGGAACAGGCGTTCCGGACGAGCGCGAAGCTCGAATACCGCTTTTGGGAGATGGCTTACACCCAGGAAGAGTGGGGCCTATGACTGACGTGGACCAACTCGACGCGTATGCGTCGTACGCCGAGACGGCCACACACCCCCGGTTCACCGACTGGCTCCGCGAGCGATCCGAGCCGGCCTGGACCAATGCAACGACGCATCGATTCACCCGACAGCTGGGGGCTGGAACGCTCGATACCGCGGTTATGAGCGAGTATCTCGTTCAGGACTATGCGTTCGTCGAGACGCTGGTCGGCACATTTGCGCAGGCAGTCGACCAGGCACCGTCGATGGCCGACAAGCGTCGACTAATTGAGTTTCTAGATGTGGTTACGGACGACGAAAACGACTACTTCGAGCGGTCGTTCGACGCACTTGAGGTGCCAGTCGACCGGTGCGAGAAGCCTGAGCTAACCCAGACGACTGAAGCGATGGTCGACACGTTGGGTGCGGCAGCCAACCAGGGTGGGTACGCCGAGACGCTGGCGGTGCTCGTCCCGGCCGAGTGGGTGTATCTGACGTGGGCAGAACGCGAGGCCGACGAGCGACCCGACGCCTTCTACTTCGAGGAGTGGATCGACCTCCACGCCAATCCGGGCTTTGTCGAGTTCGTGGCGTGGCTCCGCGAGCAGTTGGATACGGTCGGGCCGACACTCCCGGCGCGTCAGCAGGCGCGCGTCGCACGACTGTTCGAACGAACCGTCTCATTGGAGGCCGAGTTTTTCGAGGCAGCCTACACTGTTTAAAAACCGAGCCGCGAAACCGACTGCCGTTCCGCCGTATGCCGTAGTTCAGGCCGAGAGGCTATCGACGTTCCAACCGGGGTCAGTGCCCGTCAGTTGGATTTCGGTGTGTCGACACGCCGGACAGACATCGGGCGTCTTGCTGCGTCCACGAGGGACGTACCCCGCACCGCCACAGGCAACACAGCCGTCCGCAACCACCGTCACACAGTCCGCACAGACGTTAAAATCGTCGACGGTGAGTTCGCGCAGGGGTTCGAGTTGTTTGTCCAAAGTGTACTCATC
>PWFE01000102.1 GCA_003554115.1 Haloferacaceae archaeon
CCGCCCTGGGCCCAATCCGAGGAGGCGTCTTCCGGCTCGCTGGCTTTGGTGACCAGCAGGACATCATCGCCCTCGCGGGCGGCAGCGAGCGCGGCCGCACAGCCGGCGATGCCCGAGCCGACGACGAGTACGTCCGTCGACCGGGAGTCGGTCTGTGGATCGGTTGGTTCGGACATCTTAAAGCTCCAGCATGCGGTCTAAGGCGAGGCCGGCAAGTTCCTTCTCCTCGGGGGCGACCTCGATGACGTTGTGTTCCCGTCCCGCCGCGAGTTCTTCGAGCACCCACGTCAGATAGTTGGGGTCGATCTGGCGCATCGCATCGCAGTCCATACAGGCGTCCCCGCAGAGTGGGACGACGTTCACCTCGTCGTGCCAGCGGTCGAGATGTTTGGCGAGGTGGATTTCGGTGCCGATGGCCCACGTCTCGCCCGGGTCGGCGTTTTCGACAACCTCGGTGATCGTGGCGGTTGAGCCGACCACGTCGGCGGTCTCGACGACTTCGCGTCGACATTCGGGGTGGACGACGACGTTGGCATCTGGGTGTTCGGCGCGGACCTCGGCGATATGTTCGGCGGTAAACCGTTCGTGGACCTGGCAGTAGCCATCCCAGAGGATGATCTCGGCGTCAGCCAGTTCGTCGGCGTCCTTCGATTCGGGGTCCCAGGGGTTCCACTCGGCAATCGAGTCTTCCATGCCGAGTCGGTAGGCCGTATTCTCGCCGAGATGTTTGTCCGGGAGGAAGAGGATCTTATCGCCGCGCTCGAAGGCCCACTCGAAGGCTTTGTGGGCGTTCGAGGAGGTACAGACCAACCCGCCCTGTTCGGCGCAGAACGCTTTCAGGTCGGCATACGAGTTCATATAGGTGATCGGGATGATCTCGCTTTCGGGGTCGGCCGTCGTGATCTGCTCCCAGGCGGCATCAACTTGGAGGGCCTCGGCCATGCCGGCCATCGGACAGGAGGCCTCCATGCAGGGCAGAATCACCGTCTGGTCGTCGTCGGTGATGATGTCGGCGGATTCGGCCATGAACGTCACCCCGCCGAAGATAACGTATTTTGCATCCGCTTCGGCGGCGTGTTTGCTCAACGCGTACGAATCGCCGATGAAGTCGGCGTGTTCGACGATCTCTCGGCGCTGGTAGTTGTGGCCAAGTATGACCACATCGTCGCCTAATTCGTCAAGTGCGGCCTTGATTCGTGGGGTGCGGTCGGCTTCGGTCAGTTCGCGGTAGCTGGCAGGGAGCTGTTCCAGATTGTCGTATTTAAATAGGCTCAGTTCCGTCTCGAACGTCGCTGTTTCCATGTTTGGCATTCAGTCGACACCTATGATAGCACAACTACGAACGCGCCTATTGAAGGATTTTTCTATTCAGTGTAGATGTTCGATTAGTTTTTACAGCGTGGATGCGTGCTACGTATCATCTCGGTATCTGTTCGGGACTGTTGTCTGTTTTTAGTTTCCATACCTTTTGATCGGGTGTTGAACTGGTTCGGTTTCGATGAGCGAACTCGACAGTAATATATAAAATATTCATCACATATTCTGTTACCGATTGACCAACTGATTGGTTCTCACTGGAAGGGGTCGACTACCCACGCTGGAGAGGATCAACTCGGGCCAACAGAAGAGTCATGGGTCGACAGTCTACCACACGGCGGCGGGGAAAGCGCAACTGTTTTGTTTGGCAGTGGGATACTGTAGGTTGCGTTCAATCGAACGCGACAGCACGCTCTGATGGTGTAGTCCGGCCAATCATATTACCCTCTCACGGTAATGACCGGGGTTCAAATCCCCGTCGGAGCATTTTCTGAACGAAGTAAAGAAATGTGACACAGAGATTTGAAGCAGGGAGCAGCTTCGCTGCGACTGAGGTTCAAATCCCTGTCGGAGCATTTTACGAACACAGAGTACATTCGAGTGGAATCCGAAACAGCGAGCGACTGCAAGGGAGCGAGTACGGTTCTAATCTCTGCCGGATTTTTCAAACGAACGGATACATCTGTGGAGGTCGACCTCGGAAAACCAGTGCTCAGAAACCCCGCTGGTCGACGTATTCTCGGGTTTTTCCCTGCAGGACGTACTCCGTCTGCTGGAGTTCCGCAACCGATCCCGAGCCAGTGACGAACATCGCCGTCTGGAGTTCGGCGAGAAGATCCTCGATGCGTTCGACAACGGCATCCGACCCCTGTGCGGCCGGTTTGAGGAACGGCTTGGCGAGGCCGCCGGCCTGTGCGCCGACCGCGATCGCTTTGGCGATATCGAGTCCCGTCCGCACGCCACCGCTGGCGATTACACAGTCGTGGGCAGCCGCAGACTCGATTGTGCTTGGCACGGTTGGAATCCCCCACTCACGGAACAGCGTGCCGATCTGTTGTTGTCGAGACGCACCGACGGCGGCCGCACGGTAGGCTTCGATCCCAGACCACGTCGTCCCGCCTTTTCCGGCGACGTCAATTGCGTCGACGCCCGCCTCGGCGAGTTGTGTGGCTGTCTCACGCGAGATGCCGTTGCCCGTTTCTTTGACAATCACCGGCACCGAGAGGCCCGTGGCGACGCGTTCGATTGCCGCCAGACAGTCCCGCCCGTCGACGTCGCCCTCTGGTTGGACGGCCTCTTGGAGAAAGTTTAGGTGGACGGCGAGCGCGTCAGCTTCTATCATCTCGACGGCGCGTTCGACCATCTCCAAGTCGTACTCTCGAAGCTGTGCGGCACCCAGATTACCGTAAATGAACGCCTCGGGGGCGACCTCACGGGTGACGGTGTAGGATTCGAGCACGCTTTCGTCGTCGAGTTCAAGGCCGGCACGTTGGCTGCCGAGACCCATTGCGATGTTAGTTTCTTCTGCAGCCTGCGCCAGCGCGCGGTTGAGTTTCGTGGTGTTTCCGTGGCCACCAGTCATGCTCTCGATAAAGATTGGAGCCGACAGTTCATGGCCCAGAAACTCGATGCTGGTATCGATTGCGTGGTAATCGAGTTCCGGCAGTGCGTCATGGAGTAACAGCACGTCGTCGAAGCCCGTTCCATCCGTTTCGACATCTCGCTCGCGGGCGATGCGTACGTGGTCGTCTTTGCGGTCTTCTGTCGACGACGAAGCCTGCTTCGTCATTACAGACCGTTGCGACAGGAGGACGAAAAGCGTACTGTTGTCCGGCCAACGAACCCCTAGCGGCCAGCCAGCACACTCCCGTGGGCTCGACTAACTCCGCAATGCGTCGACTGGCCGTTCGTTGGCGGCACTCCAGGCGGGATACAGCCCGCTGACGACACTGATTACGACACCAATCGTGAACGCCAACAGCAGATACAGCAGGTTCGTCGGATGCAGCAGAATCCACAGGTCGACTGGCGCGAACAAATACAACAGTCCAAGGAGGCCAACCGAGACGACAACGCCACCGGCTGCCCCAATAACACCGAGCAGTGCGGCCTCGACGAGAATCATCCGCATCACATCGCGTTTTTCAACGCCCACGGCCCGCAGGACGCCGATCTCTTCGCGGCGTTCGACGGTGCTCATCAGCATCACATTCAGGATACTCACGCCGGCGACAAGCAGCGAAATCCCGCCCAACCCAAGCAGAAAGCTGTTGAGCAACGAGAAAAACGTGCCAATTTCGTCGGTGATCGACGACAGCTCGAAGATGTCGACGCGCTCTTCGCGGTCGTTGACCGTCGAATCGATGGCGGCCGCCGCGGCGGCGGCTTCTTCGCCGGAGTTTGCTTCGATGGTGACCTGATCGTAGCCACTGCCGTCGCCGACAGCATCCTCGGGTAACATCACCGCATCGTTCGGCGAGACGGGCGAGAAGCTCTCGACTTCTTCAAGTATGCCGACAACCCGGTGTGTCTGGCCGTCGACCGTAATCGTCGCGCCGACCCGAACATCGAGCTGTTCGGCCACATTGGCTCCGACAAGCGCTCCTTGGCGATGCCGCTCGGGAACGCGTCCGTCTGCGGCCGTATAGACGGCTGCAGGCTCCGCTATGCCGTAGATCGTCGTCGCCGTCGAGGCCCCGCCGTGTTCGACCAACCCACCGTCCGTTCGCAGCGGGACGG
>PWFE01000020.1 GCA_003554115.1 Haloferacaceae archaeon
ATTGGTGCAGTCTTTTCGTAGCCAGCTCAGCGATCTAGGTACTCTTGTTGGATCTCAATAATCGCCGTCGAGTTCTCGCAGTCAGCATACCGCCGCAGTGGTTCATCATTGAGTTCGAGAAACGTCTCACCCCAAGTGAACTTAGCCAAAATCTCTTCAGCCTGCTCGCGCTCGCTGAAAATGACGAGGGCAGCCGCAAGTGCTTCAACGGTGGTCAGTTGCATTGGTCGACCGAAGTTTACGGGGTTCGCCGCGACGAGATACGGTAGCGCCCGGTGTTCGCCGGCCAGTGAGAACTGGGCTTCGCCCGCGGACTCCCACGAGCAGTCGAGCGCGACAAGTGCGCCGTCGACGGCCGTCTGGCGGTCGGCCGGCGAGAGCGCTTTTTCCGCATGCGGATTGAGGACGACGCCGTAGGGTGTCTCACGATGAGTCCGATGGAGCGCCGCGAGATCGAATCTGGCGAGCTTTCGGGCCGTACATTTCTGTGGGTCGTCGTCGCCCTCATACCGGATGTGTAGCTCCACAGTATTTTCTCTGAGTGGGCACCCGCTAAAAACGGCGCGTTTGGTCGTGGTGCGAACGCTCTTTGTACTCCCGACCAACCGGCTGGTATGGACTACGCGAGGCTCGTCGACGAGTACTATCGCTGTCTCGACGCCCATGAGTACGAAACGCTGAACTCCGTTCTCCATCCCGAGTTCGTCCAACACCGCCCCGACCGAAGCTTCGAGAGCCGCAAGGCGTTCGTCGAGTTCATGGCCACGGGTCGACCCAACACTGAGACCACACACCAAATCGAGGCCGTGCTCGAATCAGCCGCCAGCCTTGCGGCACACGGTCGATTGCTCAATTCGGAGGGCGAACAACTGTTTGAGTTTATTGACGTCTTCCGGTTCGACGACGGCCAGATTCTCGCAGTCGACACGTTTTCGTAACGCCGCTTCAGGTGTCAGCCGCAGTCCGTTTGATAAGTTCAGCCAGTCGGTCATAGAAATCGTCGTCGTACTTGGTTGCCGCGTCGACCGTCGGTCGAGCATTAGTCTCGTTGACGACGAGCCGCCGGTCAGTCTCCAGCAGATCGACACCCAGATACGAAATCCCAAGCGCCTTGGCCACCCCCTCGGCGAGCCGGCGGTGTTCGGCTGGTACTTCGATCCCGGTGGCTTCTGCGCCGCGGTGGACGTTATGTTTCCACCGACCCTCCGCCAATTCTTCGGGCAGTCGACGCTCAACGCCGCCCACACACTCGCCGTCGACGACCATCACGCGATAATCGCGGGCATCGGGCAGGTACTCCTGGATGAGATAGGATTTGTCACCTGTAGCCCGGTAGTCGTGAACGAGATTCAGGTAGTCGACGATTCCCAGAAGTGAGTCCATATCGGTCGCTTTCGCCACTCCGATGCCGCGAGTCGCCGAGTTGGGTTTGACGATAACTGGAAACGAAAGCTCGCCGGCAGCCTTGATGACGACAGACTCCGAAACCGGGTTCGAAACCATCACCGTCTCGGGAACCGGGATGTCGGCTGCATGCAATGCGGCGATCACCCCGCCCTTATTCCGAGAGGTGAGCACGTCCTCGCGGTTGTTGACCCACGGAAGGCCGTGGAGGGCGTTGATCGCCGTGCCTTCCATCAGTCGACCGGGAAAGACGAAACCCACATCGAAGCGGTCGACTGGCTCGCGGTCGGTCAGACGGATTGCGCGCTGTTTGGCTTGGAGATGCCCGATTTCGATACCGCGGTCGACGAGTGGCTCGCGGATGCGCTCGAACGTTTCAGCATGGGTCGACAGCGCGAGCCGAAGCATACGCTGGGAGTTCGTGGGAGACGACAAAAATCGTGGGATCTCGCTTACGAGACGAGGAGTTTCTCGCCGCGCTCGACGACGATGCGACACGGCGGCGTGATCTTGTTGTACGCACGGCGGAACGCCTCTTTAACAACTGGAGCCTGTTCTGGCTCACAGTAGGCCGTAAAGATGGCCTCGTCGGCACCGACGCGGGCAGCCGTCGAGACGATCTTACCAAACGACTGGCGCATTCCGTCCGAAACACGGTCTGCACCCGCACCCGTTGCCTGTTTGTTTTCTCGGAGCACCTGGTGGGGGAACTTCCGGAGCATCATCTTGTAGTTGCCTTCACCGAGGGTTTTCAGCAGGTGGCGGTTGGCCGACAGTCGCGAGGACTCAAGCGAGCCGTGACGAAGCTGGACGGCCTCTTCGGTGACGAGGCTGATCTGAACCGGGTAGTCTTCAGGGTCGGCTTGGAGATTACCCATGTTGTGCTGTGCGATTTTCGAGCCGGGAATCCCGGTGATATACTCACGTCGGGTGTACGCGGGCTTGTCGATATCCCGGTACATCGAGGCAGGTTTGTCTCCCATAGTTAGTTATCACCTCGAACGCTACTGGCCCAAATAAGGCCTTCGATGGAATCCCGCAGTTTCGCGGCCTGTGAGATACTCACACGGTCGAATCGTACGGTCGACGCCTTAGAACTGTTTCGACGGTCAGGCCACCAGATACGTGGGATCTAAACGAACAATCAGGTACTCGACACAACAGGTTTCCCACTGTCACGCATACAACCGGACATGGTTCACGTTTCAGATAGCATCGTGGTGTCGGAATCCGCCGAGACAGTGTTCGAGACGCTTGATGATCCCGAAACACATGCCACGATCACGCCCAGTATCAGTGATATTCGGAACGTCACACCCAAAGACAACGGCGGCAAAGAGTTGGAGTACACCTACCAGCTGGCAGGTGTGTCTATCGACGGTCGACTCGTTCAGACAGTCCACGACCCACCCCGACAGCACGTTTTCGCCATGGAAGGCGGGCTGACAGGAGCGATTACACTCGACATCGAACCGGTCGAGGAGGGCACGCGCCTCACCTACAGCGCGGAGTACACCGTTCCGGGCCGCGTTATCGCACGGGTGATCGAGCCGATGGTTCGGTGGTACAACGAACGGGAACTGGAGTCGACACTGGAGAACTTCGAAACCCTGCTTGAAGAACAACCACGTTCAGCGGCCGAGTAGGCGATTATTTGTACGGATACCGCTGGGTCGCTCCACACTCACAGCGGATGACGACTCGCCCGTTGGTGAGCCGAACTCGCGCGTTGACTCCCGGTCGCAGGGCGACAGCACACCGTTTGCAAGTGTATCGTTTGAACTCCCGGGGCAGCCCACATCGGTTCCGTTCGGCGATCCGACGAGCCAGTCGGACATACTCCCGAGAGCGTTCGAACTCGCCGCTGTCAGCCGCGGCTTTGGCGAGTTCGAAGAGAATGTCGACGCGCTCTTCGGCGATGCTCATCAGCCTATAGGGCGTTTGGCCTCCGGTTAGGTGTTCCGGAGTCACACGCAAACAACCGATTAGTCGTCTTCGAGCGCGTCGGCGATGCGTCGGAGTTCGCGGTTTGCGTCCCGGACTTCGTCCCGAAGCTGTCGGACTTCACGGACAAGCTGTTCGTTACCACCACTGGATTCCTCGCCGCCCGGGCCACCCATTCCCGGACCGCCGCCCATGCCGCCGGGACCGCCACCCATCATCCCGCTCATCATCTGGGCGAAAGGGTTGCCGCCACCGCCCATTCCGGGGCCACCACCCATCATCTCTTCAGGGCTTGGTGCGCCGCTCTCGCCGCGTTCTTCGCGTTCTTGCTGTCGTTTCTCTCGGATCTCTTCGACGCGCTCGCGGAAGGATTTCTCCTCGCTGTCGTCTTGGTCGGCTGTTTCGGCCTCGGTCGACGCATCGTCGTCAGTCGGTGAGTTGTCTGTCATACCGGCTGGTTTGCTCGGCCGACGGAAAACGGTTGTTCATCCATCTCGGCCGGATACGTCACTCAGAAGTAGTACTATTATCCGTAATTTTCGAGCTACGTTCTCAGTTTCAATAATTTGAACGGTATGTTATTACAGATATCACTCGTTATAGTCGGTATATGGGTCAGTCAGCAGACGTCGTCGATGCAGAGCTTCCTTCAGACCAGTTCAGTTTGGCGGGCGAGTACGCTGAGATGAGCGCGACAGAAGCGAAAGTCGAACTGCAGGAACGAACCAAAGAACTCACCGCAATCACGCGGGCAAACGAGCTGTTCACCGATATCGACCGGTCGACCGATGAGCTAATCGGGCTTTTCGTTGAGGAACTCACTCAGTGGTTCCAGTATCCGGCTGTCACCGAAGCCCAGATTGCGGTCGGCCAAACAGTCGTCGAATCAGCCGGCTTCCAGCGGGTCGGCACACCGCTAAGCAAAGAATCGACAACGGAAGCCGGCACTCCAATCGTTATCGAGGTCGTCTACACCGAAGAACGACCCATCGAAGACGACGGGCCGTGGCTTTCACAGGAACACTCGTTTTTGTCGACGATTCTCTCGTTCATCCGGGCGCACAAAAACCAATCCGAGCGACAACAACAGGTCGAACGAGAGCTTGAAGCCGAACTCAGCGAGCAGCGAGCAGTCGCCAACGATGTACAAGCTGACATCCGTGAGATCGAGGCCGCCGCCAGTGAGATGGCCAACTCGACCGAGAAAATAAGCAGGATGGCCGCCGACTCTGCGGGCTCGATGGACGAAATCGCAAGAGAGGTCTCAGACATGTCGGCGACAGTCGAAGAGATCGCCTCGACGGCCGAAGAGGTCGCCGCCACGAGCGCAAACGCCGAAGAACTCGCAAACGAGGGCCGGAATGCCGCCACGGAGGCTATCGATGTCATGCAACGCGTCGACGACTCCACGCAGGCAGTCTCGGACGATGTCGACACCCTGCAGGATCGGATCGACGAAATCGACGAAATCGTCGAGGTGATCAACGACATCGCCGACCAGACCAACATTCTCGCGCTCAACGCCTCGATTGAGGCGGCCCGCGCCGGCGAGGCGGGTTCGGGCTTCGCCGTCGTCGCCGACGAGGTCAAATCGCTGGCTGGCGACTCACAAGAACACGCCAGCGAAATCGAATCGATGATCGACGAAATCAAAGCTGATGCCGACGACACCGTCGAGAGTCTCGACGAAACAAACAGACAGGTCGACGCGGGAATCGAGAAGGTCCAAAACGCGATGGATACGCTCCAAGATATCGCACAGGCCGTCCAAGAGGCTTCACAGGGAATCCAAGAGGTCTCCGGTGCGACCGACGATCAGGCTGTCTCAACCGAGGAGGTCGCCAGTATGATCACTGAACTCGTCGAAGAAACTCAGATGGTTGCCAGCGAAATCGAAGCAGTCGCTGCAGCCAACAGACAGCAGGTCGGGACAGTCGAAGACATCAATCAGCGTGTCGACCAGCTGACTGACTAAGTAACTCGCTGCCTACTTAAAAAGAACCGAGACTCGACTGCAGTTCGCGGCGCTGTCGACGCGCTGTGAGTTCGTACCCAACCAGCTCTCGCATGTCGACGGCGTACGTCGAGCCGCCCCGGTCGAGCACCAGAATCCGTCCTTTTGTCCCCCGAACCGTTCCGGTTGCCATTGTCTCGTCGACCGGTTGGCTCATCAGGTCGAGGCCGTACTCGAAATCGAACGTATCGATGGGATCGAACTCGGCGAGAAGGGCATGCCACGCCTCGACGTCGACCGATCGGCCGAGTCCCGCCATTTTGGTCGGCACGCGGACTCGATCGGTGAGTTCGGTGGCGATTTCGGCTTCGAGTTCACGGGCGATTCGGCCGTCGTCGACGGTCCGAATGTGAGCGCCCCGGTCTGCACCCTGCTCACGGAGGCGGGTTTCGAGCCGCCACAACTTGGTGACGCCGACTTTGAACTGATCCGGCGCGAACGCCGCCAGATAGATTGCGTGGTCGTCGAAACAGTCCATCTCGTCTTTCAAGCAGGTGCCCGTGCATCGCGCACACACCCAGACGTGGCTGTGGTCCGGGCAGTAGGGTGCGGCTGGGTTTTCACAGGCGATGTGGTTGTCATCGTGAACGGTTCCTGCACAGTGGCGATCTTCGAGTGTGTATTCGAGGTCGACGCCCGATTCGAGATCCAGATACTGGAGCCCATCGCTGTCGCTCAAAAGAAGGCCACCGTCGACCGAATCATACCCCACGACCTGCACACCCATGCTACTGTGTGGATACCTAAAGCCGTACGCATCCCCGGTAGCCACTGTCTACCGACGGACAAAATTAGTAGTCAGTTCCTTCGGGTTATCGGTAGGTAGTGGCTACGTCATGCCTACGGCCGGTCGAAAGCAGTGTCCTCGCTCGACTGCCGTCTACGATAACTCTTTGAGTGTGGCTTCCAACGATCAGAAAAATGGACCATTCGATGTTTCTCGATCTGATAGCCCGCTCGCTCAGCCCAGAGGCTACCGCTGAGTTCGACGACCGTATCGACCAGCAGGCCGCCACACTCGCCGCCGAAATCGAGGCTGGGATGCTGGATTCGCCCGACTTCGCTGTCGGCATGGAGCTCGAAGTGTACGCCGTCGACGACGAGGCGACGCTCGTCGAACTCCCGAAATCGGTGTTCGAAGCCGACTGTGAGAAAGAACTCGGTCTGCATAATGCTGAACTCAATACGGCTCCTGACACGCTCACCGAATCGGGAATCGAGACACAGGCCGACGCACTACGGGCGAGCTACGAGTCGACTCGGGCGGCCGCACGTGCGGCTGGCTGTGAAATCGTTCTTGATGCCATGTGGGCCGTTCCACCCGCCGAGGGGACTGAGTCGTATTTCGGTGCCGTCGACTGCGAGGAGGGCGCGCTCATTGCCGACAACATGGCACGCTCACCACGCTACAGTGCGATTGACACCGACATTCTCGACAAAGCCGGCGGCAGCGTCTCGCTGTCAGTACCCGGCGCGGAGGTGTCGTTTCCGACGATTCTGGTCGAATCGCTCACGAGTTCGATCCAACCACATCTCCAGATCCCCGACAGCGAGGCGTTCGCCAAAGCGTACAACGCCGGTATCGCAACGCTCGGACCGGTGCTCGCGTTGTCGACCAACTCGCCGTTGCTCCCTGTGGACCTCTACGATGTCGACGATCCCGAGACCCTACTTGATGAGACTCATCACGAACTCCGGATTGACGTGTTCGAACAGTCGATCAACGAGGCGTGGCACAAGGTCAAATTCCCGGACAAAATCGACGAGACAACAGATGTACTTGAGTTGTTGGCGGCCGACCACACCGTTGCACCCTTCCTCCGAGAGTGGCTGGCTGAGGGTCCACGCGAGACGTTTGCCGATGAGTACTGGGAGCTGAGCCACAAACGGGGAACCTACTGGCGATGGCTTCGGGCCGTCACGGGCGGCCAGCCTGTCGGTGAGGGCGACGAGAAATCGATTCGAATCGAGTACCGCCCGATTCCAACCCAGCCAACAGTCGACGATATCATCTCCGTGCAGTGTCTCGTAACGGGGCTGATTCGCGGATTGCTGGCCGTCGATCATCCCGTCACTGAACTCGATCAGTCGACCGCCGAGGCGGCCTTTTACAGTGCGGTCGAACACGGCATCGAAGCCGAGTTAGCATGGATCACCGCCGATGGCGAGGCAACGACCGATTCGGCAGAAATTTACGAGGACCTCTTTGCCCACGCACGTCTCGGTCTCCGCGAACAGGGGTTCAGCGCCGCTGCAATCAGCCAGTATCTCGACCCACTCGAAGCCCGGTGGGACCGCCGGCTCACGCCGAGCCAGTGGAAACTCGACCGCGTACGGGCTGAACTGGATGCCGGTGCAAGTTTCCCAGCGGCAGTTAGAGCAATGCAGCAGTCATACATCGAACAATCGAGTGCGGGAACACCGTTTGCCGAGTGGAAGTAAGCTTCTGTACGGAGCTGAAAATCGCACGTTGGTGTTACCGCGCGTTCCGAATTATATGTCGACCGGTGGGGTTTCGAAGGGCCCCTCGTCGGCTTTGCGGTCGTAGCTTTCGATGGCAGCCAGAACCAGTTGGAAGACGCCCTCTTTCGACCAACGGGCCGTATTGATCTGTAGATCGTAGAACTCCCGGTCGTCAAGGGCAATATCGTAGTAGGATTGATACCGGCCGGCCTCGCTGACCTCACGAACTCGCATTTCGGCCTGAGTCTCTTCTCGCCCGTCGATCCGGTCGACGCGCACCTCATCAGGGGCATCAAGCCAGATGCGCAGATCGGCGTGCGAGCCTGCCAACCAGCCAGCAAGCCGGGATTCGAGAATAAACGGCTTGTCGGCTTCGCCCCACTTTTCGGCGATCTGCTGAAGACGGTCGTCAAGTGCCCTATCGATTGAATCGCTGGTATCTGCCTCGGCGGTCTGCTGGTTGAGGCTGATATCGTTTTCTTCAGCAAGCTCTCGGAAGATATCGCCACCCGAAACGTACGGACAGTCAATCGCCGCTGAGAGCCGATTGCAGAGCGTTGTCGCCCCACAGCCCGGTGGTCCCGAAACCGTGATAAACAGATCAGTGTCGACTCGCGCGGCGGGCTCGGCCAACTGAGAACTATCACTAATGGTCATGTTAGTTGACTCTTCTGTACGCGTGAGTGCGTGTTATGCTCATCGGTTGGGGCTGGTTGTGCCGCCACTTCCTCGGAGCGGGGTATTTGTATACTCGCGGGCTACTGTTTGTCGTGTGTACACTCGTTATTGCTTGGCAGGTGTTTCCGGATACGCCACTGGTCGTGGCGGCCAACCGCGACGAGTCGAACGGTCGACACTCGCATGCCCCCTCTGTGTACCACGACATACCACGAACAATTGCTCCTCGTGACGCCCGTGCCGGCGGGACGTGGATCGGCTACAACGACTGTGGCCTGTTTGTCGGGATCACGAACCGCTGGGTCGACCGCGACGGCGACCGCTCTCGGGGCCAGTTAGTCGCCGACTGTCTGGAGTATGGATCGACTACCGCCGCGGCCAGACACGTCAGGCAGTCGATTGACAGCGACCAGTATGCGGGCTTCAATCTCGTCGTCGCTGATTTCGAGCGTGCAGTGCTGTTCGAATTCGACGGGACGCTCTCGGTGACTGAGTTCGACCCCGGCGTTCACGTCGTGGTCAACGTTGGTGCGGACGGCGATTTTTTCGAACCGACAGCTCGACCCGAAGTGGGTCGACAGCAGGCAGCTACCGCCGAGCGGCTTCGTGCTGTACTCGCTCCGGCGAGCGATGAGTCAGCCAGCGAGTGGCTTTCGCGGGCGAGTGAGGCTCTCGGCGACCACGAGTATGGTGTCTGTGTTCACGGCGACGGCTTCGGAACCCGCTCGTCGTCGCTGATTCAGTTGGCAAGCGTCGACGGCCGAATTGTCGACGACTACTGGTTTGCGGATGGCCCACCCTGTCGGACTGCGTTTCGACAGGTCGAAAGCAGCCTTTAAGCGACTCGCGGTTGGACTGTTGGCATATGAGTGCCTCCGAGATCGAAGACGGGCTGTCCGAGGATGAGTATCGTGGGCTGGAACTGATCCGCGAGACGGGTGGCATCCACCAGAGCGACTTCTGGAAGGAACTCGACGTGTCGTCCCGCAAAGGGAGCCGCATCGCCGAAGCCCTCATGGAATCAGGCCTGATCAAGCGCGAAGAGACCGTCTACAACGGCCACAACACCTACTATCTCGAACCTGCCGCCCGCGACCTCGATTTCCGATTGCTGATGGCTGGCGATATGCTCTCGCCGTTTATTGGCGAAGAGGAAGTCGACCCCCAGAGCGACTCGTTTTCGCAGTGGCTGATGAATCTGGCCTACGAAGAGTACTAACCGCCGAGCCAGCTAATCGACGGCGGGTATCCGTCGACACAGAACGCTGCGTGGATACAGTTATTTCACCGAGTAGCCGTTGGCTACCGGAGTGATTCGACAGCCGACCGTCCAAAAACTCGGACGGGTAGGATCCGACTACTCGTCTTCGTCGACCGAACCGATCAGCGCCTCAACGTCGACACGTTCGCCGAGCAGTCCGACCATCGTCTCGACAGTCCGTTTGTCCCGCGTTCGACCGCTGCGGACGACCGATTCGGCACGTTCGACGGCGGTGAGCGTATCGGTGTTGATCTGCAAAATTGGGGTGTTGGCTTCGGCCGCACGACCCAAGATTGCCGGAGATGGTCGGTGGCCGCCGGTCAGAATCAGGCAGTTGACACCCGAGGCTTCAAGCGCAGCGGTGTGGATGTCCGAGCGATCCCCACCGGTGATGACCGCAGCGTTGCGCGCTCGGCGGAAGTAGCGCAGGGCCTCGTCGCCGCCCATCGCGCCGACAAGGAAGCGTTCGACCATCGCATCCGATTCGATGTCGGCGAGCGTATCGGCACCGAGTTCGTCGGCCAACTCGTCGACCGGCACACCGGCAAGCGAGGTCTCCTGTGGAATCGCACCGAAGACTTCGATGCCACGGCTTTCGAGGAACGGAATCACATCACTGTCGAGTTCCTCGAAGGCTGCATCCGAGATTCGGTTGAAGATGATGCCACCGAGGTTGTCACCGAGGTTCTCGGCTGCAGCGAGGATGCCGTCGACGTCGCCGGGCTGGCTGTAGTCAGCGACTAACACGACCGTTGCGTCCAGCAGTTCGGCAACGTCCGCATCGGTTAGGCCGACGATACCGCCGGTCGACAGCGAGCCGCCACCTTCGACGACCATCAGGTCTCGATTCTCCGAGAGCCCTTCGAACTGTGTGGCGACCTGTTCGGCGAGCGCATCGGCGTCTTCTTGGCCGCGGATCGCACCGTCGACGAACGTCGGCGAGTAGACGACGGGTTCGAGTTCGTGCATTTCGGCGTCGATATCCAGCAGCTCGCGGGCTAACATTGGATCCTCATCGAGGGTTTTGCCGACGCTGCTCTGCAGGCGGGTGCCTTTCGGCTTCATGTAGCCGACCGATTGACCCCGGTCGTGGGCGATTTTCGCTAACGCGAGCGCGATAGCAGTTTTGCCGGTGCTTTCTTCGGTTGCGGTGATCAGTAGCGTGTTCATAGTTCTTCAGGGTCGACCGTGAGTCTAATGTCGACGGCCTCGACGCCGTCGGGCGTTGCCACGAGGGGGTTGATGTCGAACTCCATGATCGCCGGGAAGTCAGCGACGAGTTGGGAGAGTCGCTGGATCGTCTCGACGATTCCCTCGATGTCGGCTGGATCGCGTCCTCGTGCGCCACGTAGGAGCGGTGCCGTCTTTATTTCTTCTGTCATTTCGCGGGCTTCCGACTCCGAGACGGGCGCGACGCGGAACGTCGTATCTTCGAGGACCTCCACGAAGATGCCCCCCAGTCCAAACATCATCAGCGGGCCGAACTGCGGATCGCGGTTCATGCCGACGATGGTCTCGGTGCCCGAATCCAGATCTGCCATCTCTTGGAGTTGGACACCCAGAAGGTTGGCGTCGGGCTGGTAGTTGCGAGCGCGCGTGATGAGGTCTTCGTAGGCGTCTTCGACTTCGTCGTCGCTAACGCCGACTTTGACGCCGCCGATGTCGGATTTGTGCAGAATGTCGGGGCTGACGATCTTCATTACGACATCGCCCTCGATTCGTTTGGCGACTTCGAGTGCGTCTTCCGGTGAGTCTACGATATCGCTGTCGGGCATCGGAATGCCGTAGGCCTCAAGCAGGCCCATGGCCTCGACGCCGAGGCGGTTGTCCTCGCGCTGTTCGACGCGTTCGAGGATTTCGCGTGCGGCCTCGCGGTCCACGTCGAAGTCGGCAGGGGCGTCGTACTCGCGGTTCTGGATCTGGCGGTACTCCCAGAGTGAATCCAGTGCGCCGATAGCTCGTGAGGGATCGAAGTAGTTCGGAATCCCGGCCTCCGAAAGAATGTCCACGGAGGCGTTGACGCTCTCGCCACCCATGAAACAGGCGGCGACTGGTTTGCCGTGTTTTTCGCGCATTTTGACCGTTTCCTCGGCCAACTGCTCGTAATCAAGCACGGCCGTCGGACACGACAGCACCATCGCCGAGCCGACGTTTTCGTCGCCAAGTGCGATATCGAGTGCGTCGCTGAACCGCTCGACATCGGCGTCGCCGACGATGTCGACGGGGTTGTAGATGTTGCCCTCCGGTGGTAGTTGATCGGCGAACTCATCAAGCGTTTCCTGATTGAACGTCGCCATCTCAAGGCCTGAATCGCCGACCGCGTCGGTCGACATTACGCCGGGGCCGCCTGCGTTGGTGATGACGGCCACGTCGTTGTTTTCGGGTACTGGCTGGTTGGCCAGCATCTGGGCGGCATCGAACAGGTCTTGGACGGACTCTGCGCGCAGGACGCCCGCCTGATCGAGGCCAGCCTCATAGGCTTGTTCGGAGCCTGCAATCGTCCCGGTGTGTGAGGATGCAGCCTGTGCGCCTGCATCCGTTCGCCCGGATTTCACGAGAACGATTGGCGTATCCTGGGTGACCTCACGGGCGGTGTCGATGAACTCGCGGCCCTGTGAGATGCCCTCCAAGTAGCCGATAATGACGTCGGTATCATCATCTTGGCCCCAGTGGTCGACGAAGTCGGTTTCGTCGAGGACGGCCTTGTTGCCCAGCGAGGCGACGTCCTTGAAGCCGACACCCTCGTCGTTGGCCCAATCGAGGACGGCCGTAATGAACGCCCCCGACTGGCTCATAAACGAAAGCTCGCCGGGAAGTGCGTTTTCGGGGCCGAACGTGGCGTTCATCCCGTTCGGCGTCGACATGATCCCCAGACTGTTAGGCCCGACGAGATTCATGTCGTACTCATCGGCAATCGCTTTGAGCTCCTGTTCGCGGCTTGCGCCGTCGCCGCCAGTTTCACCGAAGCCGGCGGTGATGACGACAACGCTTTTAATACCGGCCTCGCCGGCCTGCTCGACCGCAGGCAGCGCGATTTTTGGCGGCACAACGATGACGGCCATATCGGCCGCGGCCTCTCCTACCTCCCCGACACAGGAAAAGCCCATCACCTCCTCGTAGTTGGGGTTAACCGGGACGATCTCGCCGTCATAGTCCGACTTCAAGTTGGACATTACGGCCCGTCCGATAGACCCCTCGCGTGCGGTTGCACCGATGACTGCGATGCGTTCCGGCGCGAATAGCTCTGTTAACGTGCCCATCGCGCGTAAGTTCTCCCCGAGGCTTCTTAAAGTGCCGTGTAAAACGTTCAGTATGCTATTTGATATGGCATCACAATCTTAATTATTCATTATACAGTTGGTATAACTATGCAAATGTCAATGCGACCATGCGATATTATGTGAGTAGAAAATACGATTCCCAATTACGATCCCCCCGATTGTCGACGTCGGGCGATGCACCGAGCGGTCAGTCGGTCGGTTCGTCGGTCCGTGCGTCGGTCGACTCAGCTTTGTGAGAGTGCTGGCGACCGATCTGAGACCAGTGTTGCGGTCAGATAGATCCCGATAGCGACGACGATTACCGATCCGCCGGAGGGCAGGCCCTGCCAGACTGAAAAGCCGATTCCCAGAAGAATCGAACACTGCCCGAACAGTACCGAGAGATACAGCGTCTCACGGAACCCTTGGGCGACTTGGGAGGCGGCAGCAACCGGAATCACAAGCAGGCCGGCAACCAGAATCACGCCGAGAATCTGCATCGCGCCAACGACAACCACCGCGGTCAGGACGACCAACAGCGCGTTGTACCAGCCGACCTCCAGTCGGGCGACGCGGGCGGCCTTCTCGTCGAACGTGATAAAGAGGAACTGCTTGTAGTTGAACGCCACGAGCGCGACGACAACCACAGAAAGAGCGGCGACGAGCCGTGCGCCGCCGGCGGTCACAATCGCCAGATCACCAAACAGGAAATCCTCGATGTCGATGGGTACTGAGACGAACGAACGACCCCACGAGATCAACAGCGTGCCGACGGCGAAACTGCCGGTGAGCACAATGGCAATCGGCACGTCGCCGTAGCTGTCAGTTCGGTCGACCAGCCACTGGAGTCCGAGCGCAGCGATCACGCTTACAATAAGCGCGACGAACACGAGCAGCCCACCCGACCCAGCGATGCCGAGTGCGCCAATGAGGATGATTCCGACTGCAACCCCGGCAAAGGCAGTGTGGGCCAGCGTCTCGCCAATCAATGCCATCTGGCGGTGGACCAAATACGTCCCCACCAGCGGACCGACAATGCCGACGAGCACACCGGTCGCAATCGCCCGCCACATGAACGGATGCCGAAAGACGTTGGTGCCGAGATAGAAATCCATCCACGCGCCAATGAGAAGGAACTGCGCGAAGCCGTTGGCCGCCAGCGTTCCGACCGAACCGGGCAGCGTCCGCAGCCAGTCGACAAAAATAAACGAGACCATCAGGGCACCGAGCAGCCCGACCAGAATCAGGCTGACTTCCTCGATGCGTCGACGCAGCGATGTCGACGTCGAGAGCTCGGTCGCAGTCGCAGACTCGTGGGCTTCTGTCTCGCTGCTCATGGATGGTGGTGATGAATAATACCGCTTTCTTTGCCGTAGGCCTCCGAAAGTGCGTCACTTTCGATAAACGAGACCGTATCGCCGTGATGGAACAGTTGACGGTTGATACAGGCGACTTTGTTGACGTGCGTCGTGAGCACGTCGACATCGTGTTCGATCAGAATAATCGTAATCCCTTGTTGATTGAGTTCGTCAAGTAATCCATAAAAATCCGCCCGAGAGTCGGCATCAACGCCGACTGTTGGCTCATCCAGTGCGAGCAGGTCAGCTTCGCTGGCGAGTGCACGAGCAATAAATGCTCGCTGGCGCTGGCCGCCTGAGACGGCGCTAATTGGGCGATCTGCGAGATCCGAAATGCCGACGCGTTCGATTGCCTCGTCGACGATCTCGTGGTCCTCGCTACCGAGCCGTCCGTGGCCGACGTGGGCAAAGCGACCCATCAACACTGCTTCGCGGATTGTCACGGGCATCGAGCCGCCGCGATCGGTCGAGCGCTGGGCGACATACCCAAGCCGCTGGCCGTCTTCGAACTCGGTTGCGGGCTCGCCGAACAGTCTGATCGAGCCGCTGTCGGGCTGATGGAGGCCAATAATCAGGTGCAACAGCGTGGTTTTCCCCGAGCCGTTCGGCCCGATAAGGCCCAGAAAATCACCCGCGTCGATCGACAGCGAGATGTCTTCGAGCGCAACCGTGGTGCCGTAGGAGAACGTGACATCTTCGACGTCGACGACGGTCGTCATCTGTCCGGGGCTACTCCCAGTCGAGGGTTGAGTCTTTTCATTGCTCACGCTCTGAGTGCTGCCCGCAGCGAGGGGATGTTGATCTCTTCCATCTGTTCGACCCATCCATACCCCTCTTCGTTCCACTCAGCGGTTGTTCCCTCCGCAGGCGTCAGGGGTTCGGCGTTGTCGACGTCGCTGTTTTCGAAGATGGTCTCGACCATCTGTGGGACCTCTTCGCCGGGGTTGGCTGACTCAAACGGATCGTACAGAACAGTATCGATGTCGTTTTCCTCAATAACGTCGAGTAGATCCCCGATGTCTCCCGGCGAAACGCTGTCGTCCGGCGAAATGCCAGTTGGTGTGTACAGTTCGAAATCATACCGGCGTTCGACATACTGGAACGAATCGTGGGCCGCAAAAACCGCGATGTCGAGTTCCGCCTCCTCGACAACCGCTTCGAATTCCTGGTGGACTTCGTCAAGTCGTTCGTTATACTCCTCGGCGTTGGCCTGATAGATTTCAGCGTTGTCGGGGTCGACCTCGCCGAGTTCGTCGGCAATGGTTCCAACGACGCGCTGGGCCAATACGGGATCGACCCAAACGTGTGGATCATGAAAATCGCTGGCTCCGTCGTCCTCGATGGACTCGACGACCTCGAAGGAGGCGGGTTCGTCGTCCGTATCGTAGATCAGCTCGTCGCCGCGGCGAATCTCGAAGACGACGGCCGTATTACCGAGTTCGCGGCCGTGAAACTCGACGTGATCTCCGTGGGATTCGACGTCGACGATCGCGTCTTCACCGTCAGCCACGCGGGCGTCAAGTCGGTATTCTTCGTCTTCTCCGAGCGGGACGACGTAGCTCTCGGTGTCTTCGAGGACGATCCCAATCGGGAGGCTGTCGTCGAGTTCGACGTCCGGAAGGCCGCCGTGCCAGTGGTCCGTATGCCAGTAGCCGAGCTGCTGGTCGGACCGGAGATCGATAATGTTCCACTCGTTTAGTCGAAGGTTCTCTTCGGGATACTCCCGGTCGTGGTCGGGTTCGGGAAGCGCGCCCGAATCCAGCGAGATGAGGTGTGATTCGAGTCCCTGCATGGCGTCGACGACGTGGACGTCATCGTAGTCAGCACGGAGTTCGCTAGCGACGTCTTGGGCCCACGAAAACTCGGGTGTGTCGAAATAAATGAACATCTCCGAGGAGGCGATATCCCGAGTGAGATCGCCGTCGGGACTCCAGCCATGGCCCATCGAGCCGGTCTCGACTGGGTTTTCGAAACTGTACTCCTCACCGGCGACCTGTTCGGCCCAATCCCAGAGGGCGAAAAAGTTGGCGTACCCGCTTCGTGTGCCACCGCTGCCCTCGAACGGATCGGACAGACAGCCAGCGACCGAGCCGAGTGCTGCAAGCCCACCACCGGCTTTCAGCACTGCGCGTCGAGTCTGATTCATACCTACTAGTTCAGCCTAGAGCCTAAAAGTATTATTATTCGAGTCTAAAAATTTAATAACGAGTGGGAGAGCCGCCGAGTCGATTCGGTTATTCAGCAGTCAGTTCGAGGACAGCGCGGCCGTGGTCGAGTTCGACAACGACGTACTCATCGATCAGGTCGCACTCGTCGACGCCCTCCTGCTCGTAGAGCAGTTCGCCTTCGACCGCAGTGACCGTTCCTTCGTGGGTGAAGAAGGCGAACGTATCGCCATCGCTGTGATCATGGTCGTGATCGTGGTCGTCGTGATCGTGGTCGTCGTGATCGTGGTCGTCGTGATCG
>PWFE01000045.1 GCA_003554115.1 Haloferacaceae archaeon
ACGCTTCCAAGGCGGTTACCGCACCGAATCTCAGTAACCCTATGAGTGCGGCGCTATGTCCAGCTAAGCCACCCGGCCTCACCTCCCTGTAGCCCGATGGGACTCTTTAACCTTCTCATCTCGACGCGCTCTCGGCATGCGATTCGGTAGCTCACAGCGCGTCGACCAGAGTCTCACTTCGAGGGTCTACAATCTGTTTCGAGACGAACGGCTGACAGAGACCCGCGGATTTATCAGCCATCGTGGGTACTCACTCACAATGAGCCTGCCCGAGCTACTCGAGTCCGCTCTGGACGGAGAACCAACGGTCGCACAGGTCCAACTCGGCGGCGAAGACGTGTTAGTCGTCACCCCAAACCGGACTGTTGTCTACCGCGCGGACGGTCTGCTGTCGGACGAATCAATCGAAAGCTACGACCACAACGCCGAACGACTCGATCTCTCGGTCGGTCGGCGCAAGGCCAAACTCTCTCTCGATTACGGGCTTGAGGGCACCGACACGTTGGCGTTTCCCGCAAAGCGCATCGACGGCGTGCTCCATCCTCTGCTGGCAGGCGTTATCAACGCTGCCGGCATCACCGAACCGGGCGAGACCGTCCACAAGACGTTCCGCTTTAGCGATCTCACACTCATTGTTACCAGCAACCGAGTTATCAAACACATTGGCTCGGCCGTCTGGGACGAGGATTTTGAGGCGTTCAATTACGACGGGCTCACCGACGTCGACTTCGAAGAGGGAAGCGTGGCTACCTCGATCGTACTCACACACAGCGGCCGACAGACCAGATTCAAAACCCCAAACGAAGACGCCAGAGCCGTTCGCGAGGCCATTGTCGGGGCGGTTTGTACGTTCCACAACGTAACGAGTATCGAAGAGCTTCGCGAGGCAATGGCCGACAACGAGGAGGCCGACGGCGAAGCCGTCGATCGGCTGGATTTCGGCGACGGACCCGATCCGCTCAGTGCTGAACCGGGTGAGTTGGAGTCGACGCCTGATAACGCGACACAGTCTCGCGACGAGTCGGCAGCCGACGAGCTTGTGGCCGCCCTTGATGTAGCCGGCGACCAACAGTCCACAACAACCGGCGACACACCCGAGAACCCGACCGAGTCGACCGATCCAACCGAGTCGGCCGACCCGGTTCAGTCGACACCAGGAGCCGAGTCTCTACGCGCCGGTGTGTCGACAACCGATGCGTTCGAAGGCTCTCCGTTCGAGTCGGCTGGCCCTATCGACGAAGCGGATCTATCGGTCCAACTCGCCGCGCTCACCGAAACCGTCGAAGCCCAGCAACAGCAGCTCAACCGGCAGGCAGAGCTACTTGAAACACTGATCGAAGAACTTCGACGCGGCCGGTAACTACTCGTCGCGTCCGAGGACTTTCCTGATACACGACGAGCCGAACGGTCCCAACTCGCCGGAGTCGAAGTCGATGAAATGTCCCTTCGAGACACCCGCCCCGCAGCGTCGACACTCGAACTCTCCCTCACGAACGACGACCTGACTTTCGAAGCGAACGAAGGTGCCACCGCGACGGGTCCGGAGCCGCGCGCCATCTCGATCGATTACACCGCGTTTGTCGGCCGTATCGAGGATGTCACGCGTAAGCGTTGGGTTGGTAGTGACTGTTTCGAGTCGATCGATTGCCTCGGCCAAATCGAGTTCGTCGGCTTCGAGATGCGCCAACAGTTCAACGCCGAGTTCGACCGTATCCTGTCGGCTCCCCGCCGCAACCTCACTGTCCTCGTTCGACTCACGCACAGCGAGTGGTTTCGACGCCGACCACATAACCGTTGTCGGAAGACCACAAGGCGTATGCCGGTTCCGGAGACCTGACAGATATGCAGCGTCGACTCCTTGCCGGTGGCCTCACGCTGCTCGGGGTCGCATTGGCAGCGTGGATCGTCTCACCGGCTGTCGCCATCGAGCGATTCAACCAGTTGGCGAGCGCGCCGCTGGCGTTTGCTGTCGTCGTTTTTCTCGTTGCCATACTCCGCCCGTTTCTCGCTTGGCCCACACTGCTGTTGCCGATTGCAGTCGGCTACGCCTACGGGTGGGCTGGCTTGCCGCTTGCAGTACTCGCACTTGTCGTCACGGCGCTGCCGCCCTACTGGTTCGGGAGTGTCGCAACAGGAAGCGGTCGACTCACAACTGCCGGCGAGCGGCTGCTCACCGAAACAGGTGGTTTGCGCGGGGTAGCCGCCGCACGGCTGCTTCCGGTGCCATCAGACGTGATTTCGGTCGCGGCGGGTGCCGTAGGCGTTCGGTTGCGGCCGTTTCTCGCTGGGACGCTGCTCGGCGAGCTGCCGTGGGCGGTTTTGGGCATCATTGCCGGTAGCTCGGTCGACCGGCTTGCGACGAGCGATCTCTCTGGGTCGGTCGACCTGTGGCTGTTGGTTGGAATGGCTGTTCTTGCGGTAGTGTTGCTTGCCGGCCCGTGTTACCGACTCGTTTCTTCGCAGTCACGGACGGTCCCACCAGCCGAGTAACCGAGTAAAAACTTCCTACTCTTGGTCGCTTGTTCCTACTCCAACAATGATTCGCCCGTCATCTCGGCAGGCTGGTCGAGAGCCAGTAACTCGAGCAGCGTCGGGGCCAAGTCACACAGCGCGCCGCTACCTCGGAGGCTGCGGCCGCCGTCGTCACCGTCGGGTGTGAGATAGAGTACCGGCACGGGGTTGAACGTATGGGCCGTGTGTGGATCATCTGCCGTTCCCATATCGTCGGCGTTACCATGGTCGGCGGTGATGAGTACGTGGCCGTCCGCGGTCTGGATGGCCTCGACGAGTCGACCGAGTTGTTCGTCGACGGCCTCAACAGCAGCAATTGCGGCCTCGTAGTCACCGGTGTGGCCGACCATATCAGGGTTGGCGTAGTTGATGACAAGGAGGTCAGGATCATCGGATTCGATTACCGAGATGGCCGTGTTGGTGACTTTTTCGGCGTTCATCTCCGGTTGGAGATCGTAGGTCGGCACGTCGGGACTTTTAACGATTTCGCGGCGTTCGCCGTCGAATTTGACCTCTTGGCCACCGTTGAGAAAGTAGGTAACGTGTGCATACTTTTCGGATTCAGCCAGCCGGAGCTGGGTGAGCCCAGCATCAGAGACGACCTCGCCGAGGGTGTTTTCGGGCTGGTGTGGCGGGTAGGCCACCGGTAGATCGAACGTCTTGTCATACTGGGTCAACGTCGTCAGTCGGATAGCCGGTGGCTGGGTCTCAATCTCCCAGACTGGATCGAGATCAGCCAGCATCCGCACCAACTGGCGGGCGCGGTCGGCACGGAAGTTGATGAAAATCACCGCATCACCGTCTGCAAGCGCGGGCTGGCCCTCGATCAGGGTGGGTTCGACGAACTCGTCGGTCTCGCCGCGCTCGTAGCTGGCTTCAACCGCGTCGACGGCCGTTTCGGCCGTGTGGTCAGCATCACGGTCGACGATCGCTCGATACGCCCGATGGGTTCGATCCCAGTTTTCGTCCCGGTCCATTGCATGGTAGCGACCCGAGACGGTGGCGATGTCGCCAGTGCCGTACTCGTCGACAAGCTTGGCCACGTCGGCAAGATGACCCGCGCCGGATTTTGGAGCGGTATCCCGTCCGTCGGTAAAGGCGTGGGTGACTGCCTCAACGTCACGGTCGCCGGCAAGTTCGATCAGGGCCTCAAGGTGGCTGATATCCGAGTGGACGCCGCCGTCGCTGACTAGCCCCATGAGGTGAACGCGACCGTTGTGTTCGGTTGCGTATTCGAAAGCGGCGTTGATCGCCTCGTTTTCGCGGAAGCTACCGTCGGCGATGGAGTCGGCAATTCGGGTGTAGGACTGTTTGACAACCCGGCCTGCGCCGATGTTGAGGTGACCGACCTCGCTGTTGCCCATCTGTCCGTCGGGCAACCCCACGGCTCTGCTGTGACTCTGGAGTGTGGTGAACGCCCCTGTCTCACGGAATCTATCGAAGTTTGGAGTCTCGGCCGCACGCACGGCGTCGAGATGATCGTGGTCGCCGAGTCCCCAGCCGTCGAGTACGATTAGCGCGCCTCGCATAGCTGGAAATCACCGCCCCGCCTAATTACCTTTTGTTCATTCAGTCGACGCCTAACGGATCGAGCCCTTATTAGCCACAGACTACTGTTATTCGACATCACGAGTTATGCCCGAGCGACGATACAGAGACGAACTGTCGGCCTGTCACTCCGTTGTCGAGACCGCACTCAGAGAGTGTCTCCGAGACGGCGAGACGTTTCTTCTTGGATTGGTGACGACCGACCGATTTATTCGACGCGATACGCGGGTCGTGGTAACTGATGAGCGAGTAGTGATTGTCTACTCGGGGTTTCTCGATGTCCGGATCAAAGAGATCCCACTACCAGAAATCGAATCGGTCGACGTCGATCGCTCGGGATCAGGGTTGCCTGCACTCGAACTCAAAACGGCGAGCGCGGTCGAGCGGTTCGACGTGACGACACCACCGACCGAGTTTATTAACACGCTACGCGAGGCACGCAATACGGTGTAAATTCGGCCGGTCGGTCCAAACTGGTTTGACTACGCGGAACAAATCGTGAGCGATGCCAACCGACAAGGGGCCCACGCTCCGTCGACCGATTCCCGCGCGGTACGCCGAGTCATATCTTGCCGATGGGCCGAGTTTGATCGCGCTGCTCGTCGTGACGTCGACGGCGTTTCTGGTCGGTATTCGCTTTTATGTCGAAACGATGCCCGAGGTCCCGACGATGCTGTGGCCGCTGTATGCGGATTCGCCGACTGCGCTGGCGTTGGCAACGCTATCGCTGTCGACGCTGCTTCCGAATCTCGGCAACCGACTCAGCGAGGCTCCAATCAACCGTCCACTGGCGTATCTCCACACGCTGGCATTCGTGTGGCTTGTTAAATACGGGCTGTGGACAGCCATCGCGCTCAATCTTCGAGCCGACCTGTATTTCGGCTTCGATGCGGCGGGACTCTACGACTACTGGTTTATCATCGGAACCCACCTGCTGTTTGTTGTGTTGGCGTTTGGCATTCTCCACTACGGCCGAACGACACGCGGTGCACTCGGCTTTTCGCTGGTCGCACTACTGATAAACGATGTTGTCGACTACGGCTTCGGCTACCATCCACCGCTGCGCTACGAACCCGGTCTTGTATTGCCAGTTGTTACGGTCGGACTATCGGTTGGTGTCGTCGGGTTGGCGGCATGGCAGTTCGACCGCCTCACGAGTGGGTGATCAGCCGATGACATAATCGGTAGACAACGTTTTATTCACGCTGGGGTAACCCCCTACATGGATTCGGCGGTACTCCTCGATTTACTCGGCAACGAGAACCGTCGGCGGATTCTGCGGTTGCTCTCACAGAAACCCTGCTATGTCACCGAGATTAGTGAATACCTTGGCGTCAGCCCGAAAGCTGTTATCGACCATCTCCGCAAACTCGAGGAGGCGGGACTGATCGAAAGCCGAACCGACGACCAACGGCGCAAATACTTCCATATTACCCGCAGCCTCCGCTTGGAGGTCGACGTCTCACCACACAGTTTCGGCGCGAAAAGCGCGTATCCGGCGAGTTCGACACTGGATATGTCAGGTCGATGTCCGCACCTCTCGTTGGACGAGGCTGCCATGAACGGCGGTGGGGTCGAAACCGATCAGAGATCTGATATCGAAACACTGGCCGCCGAATTCGGGCGGCTCCAGTCGCTCGACCGTGAGCTTTCGTTGGCCCAGCGGTGGGTTCACGGTCGGCTCACTGAAACACTGGACGAACTCACGGATAAAACAGGAATCGACGCTGACTGTCGGTTTTATGCCAAGATTCTCGCCGCAGTTGTCGAAACTGACGGCCACACGGACGAGATTATCGGCCAGCTAACCGCGCCACCAGCCGTCGTCGAAAAGGCCCTCTCGCGGCTCGAACGAGCCAACGTCGTCGACTTCGATGGCCAAACGTGGCAGATATGCTAAATTTCTTGGGTGAGTCCCTCGCGGAGATCTCGGCCGAAGTAGTGGCCGACGACGCCAACGCCGGCTCCGAGTGCGACACCAACACCGCCAAAGATGAGGCCGTACTGCTGGAAGAACTGCATGCCAACCGGGAGCACCCCGGTCGTCAGTAGGCTTCCTGCGAAACTCACACCGACGATACTCCCGCCAGCAACGGCAGTTTCGAGATATCGTCGTTGGCTGGCGATGAGGCCGGTCAGGAACGTTGCCAACAGTAGCCCGACGAGTGAGCCGGCCGTCCCGACCAGTGGAATTAGTCCACCGATGACAACGCCGACAGCGATCAACACTGCCGAGAGCAGAAACGCTTTCGGCGAGAACAGTTCCCCGAGTCGACCGCTCGTTTCTTCCGTAGAGTGACCGGTCGACTCGCGGGTGTCGCCTGTCGGCTTGCGTTCGATGTCCTCGATGAGTTCGTCCTCAGAGCGGGCCATAAGTTAGGTATTCGGTGCCAACTGTATGGCTGTTGTGCCGTCGAGAGCGTGCTGTCGGCGCGAAAGGGTGGTTTCAAGTCGGCCGATGGGCAACCCTGCGATATGAATCCAGGCGACCGCATCCGAGTCGAACACAGCGGCGTCGAAAACGAAGGCGTGCTTATGCCTTCGTCGACGGCCGACTATCTCGTCGTCAAACTCGACGGCGGCTACAACATTGGCGTCGACCGCGCCGAGGCGACCGCTGAGGTGCTTGAAACTGATGTGTATGACGTGGGTGACAGTAGTGAGGAAGACGACCACTCCGTCTCGGAGATCGAGTTCGGCGACGATCTGCCGACGATTTCGCTTATCTCTACTGGCGGAACGATTGCCTCAACGGTTGATTACCGAACCGGCGCGGTCACCGCCCAGTTTACCGCCGAAGACGTCCTGCGAGCAGTGCCCGAACTCGCTGGTCGAGCCAACTACCGAGGTCGTGTCGTCGCCAACATCCTCAGCGAGAACATGGATCCCTCTATCTGGCAGCAACTCGCCCGCGCGGTCCACGAAGAGATTGAGGCCGGCGCGGACGGCGTTGTCGTCATGCACGGCACGGATACGATGCAGTATTCGGCCTCCGTGCTCTCGTTTATGTTAGATACACCGGTCCCCATCGTCTTTACGGGCAGCCAGCGGTCTGCGGATCGACCCTCCTCAGATAACGTGATGAACGCGGTTTCGGCGGTCGAGACCGCCAAAGCCGACTGCGCGGAGGTGTTGGTCTGCATGCACGCCGAAGCCAGCGACACCCACTGTGCACTCCACCGCGGCACGCGTGTCCGCAAAAACCACACTTCCCGGCGGGATGCTTTCGAGACAGTCGGCAACAAGCCGCTGGGGACGGTCGACTACGAAGCTGCTGCCGAAGAGGGCGAAGACGGTACGGTCGCCACCGACGCCATCGAGTTCCGCCGAGCGTACACCGAACGTGGTGCGGTCGACCCTGCGCTCTACGACGATCTGAATCCTGATGTCGAACTCGTCAAATTCTCCCCCGGGATGGATCCCGCCGCGTGGGACTATCTCGACGACAAAGCTGGCATCATCATCGAAGGCACCGGACTGGGCCATGTCCACACCGATCTCATTCCGCGAATCGAGGAGTTGGTCGACGACGGCGCGGTCGTCGCCATGACGAGCCAGTGTCTCGAAGGCCGCGTCTGTGACCGCGTCTACGATACGGGTCGAGACCTCATCGATGCGGGCGTCGTTGAGGCTGGCGATACGCTCGCCGGGACGGCGAAAGTCAAACTCATGTGGGCGTTGGCGAATCTTGATGCGCCGGCCGAGGGGATGACCCGCTCGCTGGCCGGCGAGATCACCGAGGAGTCCCAGCCGTGGCGGTAGTCGACGACTACTTTTATACCAGCGGCTGAAACCGGAGCGTTCATTCGGCTCAGCGAATACGAGCCAGTATGACCGTTTCGGCACTCGCTGATCCGTTGATCGCGTCGACGTTTATCGACCGGCCGATTGACATCGTGATCTTTCTTGCTGTGCTTGCGATATCTGTCTGGATGTTTCGTGATGCGCTTGGTCGCGGAAAGTCGGTGTTTGTCGCCGCAGGCTGGGCAATCGGTGGAATCGTTCTACCGGCGATCATCCATTTCGCATATCTGTATCTCCGGCTCAAATCCGAAGGCAGTTTGAGCGGACCGCCGGCCAGCGACTCGAAGTAAGCACTCAGGCGGTCGGCAACATCACAACAGGGGAGTCACTTTTGGCTATCAGTGAGGTCCGGACCCCGCCGGCGAGCAGATCGAACCACGCACTGCCGCCACGCGAACAGAAGACGATTGCCGAGGCGCCGACCTCTTCGGCAGTATGGCATAACGTGTCCGTGATTTCTGTCCCGTCTTTCAAGTGGGTCTCGACTGTCAGTCCCGAGGTAGCAGCCAGTGATTCGAACCGCTCGATAGCGTCAGTTCCGCGCTGCCGATCTGTGTCGACAACGTGGATGACGACTGGGCGGGCGGTGGCCGGTTCGATGTGATCGACGAGTGCGGCGTACGTCGCCTCGGCGTCGGATTCGTCAGCGATGGGTACCAGTGGGCGATCTAGCAGGCTGTCTGTCATGGGTGAGTCCTCCGAATCATGGTGTATCGACTCCCATACAAGACGTTCGAACAGGAGTGACATAGCCATGTTGTCAGATCGATTGCTCGCCGTCGACGATTGCTCGCAGCCGGTCGGTCGCGGTCGCGTCGAACCAGAGCCGTCGACGCCACCACGGCCCCTTGCCCGAGTCGTTCGAAAGTTGGGTAACGATCCGATTGGCACTCGCGCCGCTGTCGGACGAACTCAGCGGAACTGCTTGGTCGAACAGCTTCGAGTCATTGGTGCCGACGACGAGTACCTTGGCGTCGAACGCCTCACGCTTGCAGTGGGCGTTGCTTGCGACTGGTCGGCGGTCGACTTCCGAGAGTTGTGCGCAGTCGTCGCTGTCATAGACGCGGTCGACTCGAAACTCACCAATGAGGTATGCGCCCCACTCAGGGGCGACCCAGTCGACTGCGGGGCCGGTTTCGACTGAGTCGGGTGGGTCATGCCGTGTGAGTGTCGCATAAAAATAGAGCGAATCGCCAGAATCGAGTTTGCCGAGTGGGCCGGCTTTGACGCCGTGTTCGTCGCCGTAGGTGTACTGCGAACAGGTAGGATACCCAGCGAACTCCGGGTCGAGATGGACCGGTAGTTGGCGGGTCTGTTCGTCGACCGAGAATGGGAGCTCGTCGAGTGCTGCCAGCAACTCCTCGTAGGTAACAACTGGCTCGGCTGTTGGCTTGCGTTCGGGAATCGGAACGTAGACGAAACTGCCGTCGGGGTAGATCGGCCCCCGAAATCCCGGCAGGTTAGTGTTGGCAGCGACGTTGATTGCGATGGCCTTGGACACGGTATGGAGTGTCTACTCGGTGTTAGAATCGGGCTGTGCCGACTGATCGATGGATGGGTTGACTCCGGCGGGTGGCTCTGGCGGCGACAACGACCGCTGGAACTCATCGTAGATCTCGACCTCGTCGTCAATCTCGTATGGTAGCTCGCGGTCGGCTTGGTTACTTGTGAGTCGACCATCTCCGATCGGCTCGGCCGTCGACTCCCAGCCGGGTTTGATTTTGACGCTTTTGGCGGGCATACCGACGACGATGTGGTGTGCGGGGACATCGCCTTGGACCACTGCGCGCGCTCCGACAATCGAGTTCTCGCCGATGTGACAGCCGGCCCGAACCATCGCGTCGTAGGTGATACGGGCGTTGTCCTCGACGACGGTGTGGTAGTTTTTCACCGAGGTCTGGTCGACGATGTCGTGGTCGTGGCTGTAGATGTGGACACCGTCGGAAACCGAAACGCGGTCGCCAATTGTGAGTGTACCGCGATCGTCGAGATGGACATCGTCGTGGACGACGGTGTTGTCTCCGACCGAGATGTTGTGGCCGTAGGTGAAGGTGATGCCTTTGAAAAACCGACAGTTCTCGCCGCACTCATCGAAGAGGTGGCCGGCGAGCATCCGGCGGAACTGGAGGGCGAACTCGACGTTGTCGGCCATCGGGGTGGCGTCGAACTGCCGCCAGAGCCACTGGAGGTGTTTGGATCGCTTGAATTTGGCTTCGTCCTTTTCGGCGTAGTATTCGGCCTCGACGGTCGCATTACAGGGGTTGTATCCCTGCAGGCGCATCCGGGTTGCTGGCGAGACCGATTGGCCGGCCTGCCAGGCCTCGTAGTCTTGGCGGTCGCCAAACAGATCAATAAGAACGTCTTCGACGACATCGCAGGTGTCTTCGTCCGACGAGAGCCGCTCGTCGACAGACTCAATAAAGCCCCGAATCCCCACGGCCGCATCCGGGGGCAACGAGACGTGTCGCTTCGTCATTGTCGCTTCATTGCTCGGGAGTAAATAAAGGAATTCGGTTGTGTGGTCGACCGTCACACCGACTCGAGACGGGGACAGATTAGCTGCCCGAGCAGTCACTCGATGTGGTACGGGCGGTTGATGGTTGGGACCTGCAGCCGACACCGCACCACAACCTCCCATTGGATTGACGGTACTAATATGTGATTATCCGAGTTACAGTTAATTAGTTGTTTTGTAACCAACACTAGGCATACAGTACTATATGATGTCGTGAGAAACAATCTCATAGACATGACTGCCCTCCAATATGAAAGCCAAGCCACTTTTAGGACCCCTGTCAACTACCGACAGGCCGGTGTAGCCGGCGATGGTTGGGACCCATGACAGACACAGTACAACAGACGGACCTGATCGAACAGCTCCAACAGTTCGGACTTAAAACGTATGAGGCCAGATGCTTTGTTGCACTCTCGCGCGTCCCGCAAGCGACGGCCCGCGAACTCAGCGAGATAACCGATGTCCCGCGAACACGGGTGTACGATGCTGTTGGCGTGCTCGAATCCGAGGGGTTAGTTACCATTCATCACGGTAACCCGCAGGTGTTTCGTGCCGTCGACCTCGATGAGGCAATCACGACACTTCGGCGGACATACGAGACACGGCTTGCGTCAATCCACCAGCGACTCGAATCCATCGAGCCAGCGACGCTCGAAGACCAACAGCCAATCGACCACGAGGTCTGGTCGCTGTCGGGAAGCGAGGCGATTTCGGCCAGAACCGAGCGGCTCGTTGAGACGGCAGACCATGAGGTTCGACTGCTCGTCGACGAATCAGTGCTCGATGCCGAACTCACAGCCACGATCAACGCGGCGGCCAACCGGGAACTACAGCTGACCGTCGGCGTGGTCGGAACCCATGAGTTGACAACTGAACTCCCCGATGAATCGCTTGTTGAACTCTCGCCGGCCGCTTTCTCGTGGCTTGGCTTCGAGCCTACTGCACATTCGACTGGCGAGTCGTCGGCCGGCCAGTCGGGTGTGTGGGACGGCGAGACGACACTGACTCGGCTTGCGGTCATCGACGGCGAAAAAGCCATTGTGGGGAGTGATACCGCCTCCTCGACTGACGAGGTCGACGAGCGGTCGGTGTATGCAGCTGGCGAAACAAACGGGGTAGTCGTCATGGCCCGAGAGCTGCTTCGCAGCCAGCTATCGACTGGCTGAGCACACAACCGCCGAAACAGCAATATACATCGCGCAGAGAACGTACAAAAATGCGAGTCTCGGAACTGATGAGCCGGGAGTTGGTGACCGTTCCACTTGGAGCGACAATGAAAGGTGCTGCCGGCCAGATGCTCCAAAACGGCGTCGGTAGTGTCATCGTGCTCAACGACGAGACGCCCGCAGGAATCATCACAGAGACCGATGCCCTGAGAGTGGGGTATGCGACAAACCGACCGTTCGAAGACGTCCCCGTCAGAAAAGTGATGAGTCGACCGCTCACAACGATCGAACCCACGAAAACCGTTCGAACTGCAATCGGCCGCATGCGCCGCGAGAGTGTGAAAAAACTCCCCGTCGTCTCTGGGTTCGACCTCGTCGGCATCATCACGATGTCAGATATTATCTTCAACCACGGCGAGTTGCTCAACGAAGCTCGCACACTCGAATCCGGTCACGGCAATCGAGACCCCGCCGAGTGGCGAGGAAACTAACGCCTTCTGTTCAGTTCGAAACCGCCCGTAGGCAGCCCCATTTTACCTTGTACAACCACATTCACCCCGCATCCAGCAACTCACGGAATCAGTGGTCGACGAAACCCGTAAGTGAATGCCGACCTCACCGTTCGATATGGCCATCGAGTCCCACGTTGCCGCGGTCGGCCGAAAGATCGCGGCCTCGCCGCTGTGGACTGGACTCGCTATCACGCTGTTTTTCGTCCTGCCGACAGTGATCGTGCCGTCGATCCCGTTGTGGTTCTCGGCGGTGTTCGCACTCGTCATTGGCCCGCCGATTCTGCTGGGCTGTTTTCTGTTGTATGGGGTCGCTCGTCGACTCAAAGGTGTCGTCGAACCCGGCGAGACAGCCGACTCAGGTTCTGAAGCTCAGGATCCTGTCGACCGGCTCAAAGAGCGGTATGCCAACGGCGAGATCGACGATGCAACCTTCGAGCGGCATCTCGAATTGGTGATCGAAACCGAATCGCTAGAAAATTCTGAGTCGACGCCCGAACGCATTCGTAATAAGTAGCCGCCGACTTACAATATCGCCAGCTCCTCTTGGTTGCCTTTCGGGACCGTCGACCGCAACTCGTCGTACAGATACAGTCCAACACCGACCGGCACGCGCTTGCCGGCCAACTTGTGGGCCGCGATCAGATACCCCCAGTCGCCGTCCCACTCGACTGGTTGGTCCTCGCCCGCAGCGAACCGGGCGGCCTCCTCTCCGGAAAGGTCGACGACGTTTTTTGTTGCGTGATGGCCAAACCGTTGGACCGCGCTGTGGGTTGGCTTCCAGTGTTCCTGGCGGGTTCGGAGAACGGTCATTCCCAGCCCCTCGATCCGAATCGGACTCGGGGCGTCATCAGCGAAAATCCAGATTTTACCTTTTCCTTTCTCCCAGAAGGTGAAATTCTCAAACACGCTTGGATCAATACCGAACCGCTCGGCGAAGAAGTCGACGACCTCCTGACGAGATGCCCGTCCTTTGATTTCGCGGTCGGCAGGTGTGGCGGGCAGTCGTCCGAACTGCTGGCCGACGTTATCTTTGAGATTGCTCATGCGGTCACCTCCAGTTTCGCACAGTAAAACCCGCCCGTGTCGTTGAGATGCGGATAGATCCGGTGGGTGTTCTCAACGCTCGAATTATACACATCGTCCTTCCACTCGGTGACGCCGGGACGCGATTCGAGCGGACAGTCGAACTCAACGACATCGCAGTCCTCAGTCTCAAGAACGTGGTCGACGACAGCCTCGTTTTCTTCCGGGGCGAACGTACACGTCGAGTAGACAACCGTTCCGCCGGGTTTGGTAGCCTGGATCGCCCGCGAGAGAATCCCCTTTTGAATGGCGGCCACGCTGTGGACATGGTTCAGCGTCCACTGCTCGAGCGTATCGGGGTTTTTGCGGATCGTCCCCTCACACGAACAGGGAGCGTCGACAATCGCGCGGTCAAAGGCGTCAAAACTGAACGGTTTGAGCGAGAAGTTCCGGCCGTCCTGTTTGGTGACCGCGAGATTCGTCACGCCCAGCCGCTCGGCGTTGTGCCGGAGTGCCGACAGTCGACCTAGGTTGTTGTCGTTGCCCACAACGATTCCCGTGTCGTCCATCATCGCCGACAGCTGGGTGGTTTTGCTTCCCGGTGCCGCACAGCTATCCCAGATTTTTTCACCGGGTTGCGGATCGAGTGCGATTGCAGGGAGCGCCGAGACCTCCTCTTGGCCGTGAAGCCAGCCGTGAAAGTAGGGCCACGAGGTCCCCGGACCGCGTTCGTCAAGCCGCAAGAGCTGGGAGTTCCAGTCGACCATCTCATAGCCGACGCCCTCCTCGTCAAGTGCCCGCCGTGCCTGTTCGGGGCTCGCATTAATTGTGTTGACCCTGACGACCGAGGGAAGGGGTCGCTCGCAGGCTGCAAAAAACGCCTCGCGGTCCTCAACGAGCGGGGCGTACCGCTCTAATGGATTCATAGACAGTGTTTCGGATGACTGCGTTTGTCCGTTTCGGAGTGCTCTCTATCCTGGCGAGTCGGCGGTGCCACCACAGTTAGGTAGTGATGATGCGTATCTCGCCCATGACACAAGTTGACATTGTCAACGAGGCGGTTTCGCTTGACAAGCCCGTGTTGGTCGAAGGCTTTCCGGGCGTCGGGCTGGTCGGCAAAATGGCCGTCGACCACCTGATCGATACCTTCGAGATGGACCACTATGCCAACGTTCACTGCGGGTCGATCCCACCCATCGCAACGTACCGAGGCGAGACCCACGAGTTGGCGACGCCGGTTCGGCTGTACGTCGACGCCGAGCGCGACCTCGTGGCTCTCCAGAGCGACGTCCCAATCGGTCCGGAGGCGGCCACCGAGTTCGGCGACTGCGTCGCTGGCTGGTTCGCCGACACAGGCGTGGTTCCGATCTATTTGTCGGGGTTGCCGCGACAGACCGACGGCCCGCCCGCGCTGTACGGCGTCTCCAGCGGTACAGTCGCTGGCCTGCTCAGCGCGGCCGGAATCGACACACCCGCCGGAATGGGGCTGATTTCAGGGCCAACCGGCGCGCTGTTGGCTCACGCACTCGAAGACGACTCCGATGCGCTCGGACTCATTGTCGAATCAGACCCCCAACTCCCTGATCCGGTGGCCGCCCGCGTCGTGATCGAACAGGGAATCGAGCCCATTGCAGGCGTTTCGGTGCCGACTGAGAAGCTCTCGACGCGGGCCGACGAGATCGAGGAGGCCCGCGCGCAGTTGATCAAACGAATGCAGCAATCGACCACTGACAGCAGTCGCGCCGAGCCGTTACAGATGTACCAGTAAGACGAACATCCCTCTATGGCTCACCCGTTTCTGAACGCTTAAGCCGCCCAAGCCACTCCCAACTCGTATGAGCGACGACCCCGCAGCGGTCGAGGAATCGACCCCCGAATCCGACGACAGCGAGGAGTCACCTGCCGCCAGCGGCGAGGCTACGGCCGCCGAGTCGACTGACCCTGCAATAGATACGCTGGTCGACGCACTCGACCAGGACGAACACATCGAGACCGCACGCGATGTCGGCGACAGACTTGCCGAGCTCGAAGCCGAGGTTGCGGCGAAAGACGATGAAGTCGACGAACTCACCGACAAACTCGCACGCTCGCGGGCGGACTTTCAGAACTACAAAAAGCGGAATAAAAAGAAACAGGACCGGATCCAACAGCAGGCCGCAGCGGATCTCGTCTCGCAGTTCACAACCGTCCGGGAAAACCTCGTTCGGGCCCTCGATCAAGACGAGGGCGCGAACATCCGACCGGGCATCGAGTCGACGCTCGAAGAGTTCGATTCGATTCTCGAACGTGAAGGCGTTGAGATCATCTCTCCCGAACTCGGCACGGACGTCGACCCTACTCGCCATGAAGTGATGATGCAGGTCGAAAGCGACCGCCCTGCAGGGACGATTGCGGACGTCTATCAGGCGGGTTATGCTCTCGAAGACCGGGTGTTGCAGGCTGCACAAGTGACAGTTAGCAAAGAATAACGCGACGGGTCGGTTGTATTGCGGTCATACTAAAGCTGTCGAGCACGCCGAATCTGAAAAATCCAAAACCGCAAGACTGCGTCGACATCCTAGCAACCTGTGTGTCGTAGTATCTAGTAACCTTTAACCGAGACAAGCCGGTATTTGAGGCCAAGATGGCTAGTGAGAAGATTCTCGGTATCGACCTTGGGACGACGAACAGCGCGTTCGCGGTGATGGAAGGCGGCGAGCCAGAAATCATCGTCAACTCGGAGGGCAATCGGACGACACCCTCGATTGTCGCCTTTTCGGATGACGACGAGCGTCTCGTCGGCAAACCCGCGAAAAACCAGGCTGTACAGAACCCTGAGAAGACGATCCAGTCGATCAAACGCCACATGGGCGAAGAAGGCTACGAGGTCGACATTGAGGGCGAAAGCTACACGCCCGAACAGATCTCGGCAATGATTCTCCAGAAAATCAAACGTGACGCCGAGGAGTATCTGGGCCACGACGTCGAAAAGGCCGTCATCACGGTGCCGGCGTACTTCAACGACAAACAGCGCCAGGCAACGAAAAACGCCGGCCAGATCGCCGGCCTTGAGGTCGAGCGGATCGTCAACGAACCAACCGCCGCCTCGATGGCCTACGGCCTCGACGACGAATCCGATCAAACCGTGTTGGTCTACGACTTGGGTGGCGGCACCTTCGATGTGTCCGTCCTCGAACTCGGCGGCGGCGTCTATGATGTGGTCGCAACCAACGGTAACAACGATCTCGGCGGCGACGACTGGGACGAAGCGATTATCGACCATCTCGCCGAGGAGTTCCAAAACAACCACGGCATCGATCTCCGTGAGGACCGCCAAGCACTCCAGCGTCTCAAAGAGGCCGCAGAAGAGGCTAAAATCGAACTCTCCTCGCGCAAAGAGGCCAAAATCAATCTGCCGTTTATTACTGCAACCGATTCGGGGCCAGTCCACCTTGAGACCTCGATCACCCGTGCAACGTTCGAGAACCTTACCTCGGAGCTGATCGACCGAACTGTCGGCCCAACCGAACAGGCAATCGAAGACGCCGGCATCTCCGACAGCGATATCGACGAAGTCATTCTCGTCGGTGGCTCGACCCGGATGCCCCAGGTCGCCGAAAAGGTCGAGGAGATCATCGGCAAAGAGCCGAAAAAGAACGTTAACCCCGACGAAGCCGTCGCCCTCGGTGCAGCAATTCAGGGCGGTGTGCTCGCTGGGGATGTCGACG
>PWFE01000137.1 GCA_003554115.1 Haloferacaceae archaeon
CGGTACCGAGTTCGGAGCCCGACCGTCGTCTTCCCAGTCCAACCGTGGCTGGATCAACAGCGGAATCTTCCGTTCGCCGTGTCCGTAGGCGTTCATCCGGTACTCGTAGAGCTGGTCGACTGAATCGCTGGCACGCGGCTGTAGCCCGCTGTTCTGATGGGACAGTGAAACGGTCCACTGTTCGCCTTCTATCTCGACGTCGACGTTCTTCGCACCGCCGTTGATCTCGTGTGAGTAGATCGACCGCAGCGCCCAGTACGGTTTGTCGCCGTGCTCGGCGTACAGCAGGTTCCCACGAACCTCGTGAGTTTGCGGTTCGACGACGGTCATCGGCTACCCCGCTGAAACCGCTTTTCAGCTCGGTGCAGCAGGTTGCCGACCGTTCCGGGTGACCGGCCAGTTTCGCGGGCATGCTCACGAACGCCAACGCCGTTCAGCCGGACCGCGACGTACGCCTTCCGTTCGGCCCCGGTGAGTACTGTGAGGTCGACGTCCGACTCGGTGCCGAACTGCGACAACCGAGCCTGACTCATCGGGACCACCGCCGAGCAATCCCACCGTTTCGACCGGGTGAGTCGAGCGGGTCCGGCGTCGTCACGTCGAGCCCGGCGGCACTCCCCGCCCGTATCCGGGCCATCGTATCGCACTCACTGCACCGATGAACGCGGTCATCACTGTCACCGTAGACCCGTCTGAAATCTCTGGTTACGTGGGCGTCACAGTGAGTACACCGCGTTTCCGCAGAAAGCGACAGCCTCACCGCCATACCGCACCCCCGAAATGAAGCCACCGCTGGGAAGGTTTACTTCGGGTAAAGAAACACTTAATTTCAGTATGGGGACGGAGGGATTTGAACCCCCGATCGACTGATATCTCCGGTGTGCGCCTCGGAACTCCAGAGGGTCGTCAACGCGGTCGATGATCAGTCGACCGCTCGGAATATCAGTCTGGAGTGTCGTCCCGGGCGCGTGGCCTCTGGAGTCAGTCGCCATGCCTGGCTTGGCCACGTCCCCTCGCCTCCTACTTGCGGTATCGATACTAAAGAGGTTTCGATACCACCCGCCCTCAGCCTACGCTTCTTTCTCGCTCCACTCACAGTCTTGGCATTTATACCCGGTCACAAATGCCGTCACGCTCGGCATGTAGCCCACACTGATGACGTTGCCCCCGCATTCGGGGCACGCGCGGTCTGCATCCTCAATCTCGGTTGCTTCCATCGGTCGGTCGCCCTCGATCAGCTCCGCAAGCGTCTCCGAGGTCACCATACGGCCTTCAACGACACGGTTGGTCATACATCGCGTTGTACGACCAACACCTAAGAAGTTCCGTCCTTCAGTTCCGACAGTCACGCGTCGACGTCGGATTCGATGTCGACTGTCGACCCGATGTCGACACGGCCACTCTCGGATTCGGTCACCGTGACGCCTGCAGACTGCTCACAACCACGGAGCCCGTGAATCGTCTTCGCTCGGATAGCCGTAGCCCACATCACCACGGTCTATCGAGACTGATTCGGGATCCGACGCGGTCTCACGGTTGTCTGCTGTTGATTCGCGGCGCTTGCCGATGGGATTCGGGGCCACTGACTCTGGAGAGTCATAATCGGCGCTTGAGTGGCTCGTCGAGCCGAGAGAGCCGTCGTATCCGTCAGGGCCGCCAGCCGCCTGACCAGCCGCCATCGAGCCCGCATCAGGGTCGTAGGCCAACAGTGCGGCGACAACCAACACGGCCAGTGCGATGGGGGCTTCGGTTTCGAGAACGCCCAAAATGGGCAACGCGAGCACGCCGAGGGCGACCGAACTCCCGAAGCGGAACCGGTCGATGTCGACGTTGCCCCGGAGCTGCGGGGCGGTCAGCGCGATGACCAGTGCGAACGCGACACCGATTCCGGCCGTCGCGGCCGCACGCCCAATGAGTTCAGGGTCGACCAGCAGTTCGAAGACGAAGCCGTTGGGCTGGATGCTGGCGATTAGCCCCAGTGCGATGATCACCGCCGGCGAGGGCAACAACTCGCCGATTTTCGAGCTGGCGGTTTTGGCAGCAATAGCCAGAATTACCACTCCAGCGAATCGCTCGAAGATGACCATGTTGAGCACGCTCTCGATGGTCAGCGCGAAGACGGCCTGCAGGGCAGCCAGTGGGATGATCACCGCGCCGATCAGCAGGATGGAACCGACCATCGCCCGCGGGCTGTCATCCATCTCCGCGAGGATAACTGCCAGCGTGGCCGATCCACCGAAGATGAGCAGCCCGGTTTCAAGCATGCCAACCGTCGTGTTCAACGTCCCCGCCAGCAACAGCGCAACGAAGATGCCGTCGATCAACGGCAGTGCCATCACCGTCGCCAGAAGGCGGGTCGCCCCACCGACGCGCCGCTCTAAGGTCAGAGCGACCGGGTGTTCAGAGACACTCATGCCGACTTAGTGGCCGTCACCATCGGCCAAACGGTGGGATGGTGGTAACCGGTCGACAGCGCGGTCGACCGCAAGCAGATTACTGCCACCAAACAAGGCTCCCAGTGTGGATACTGCCTTCCCCATCGATGTAAAGCGAATGCCGGAGCACTGCTGGGCGATGCCGGCCGTACGCGATGCGGGAGTGTACTGGGAGTACATGAATGACGGTAGTCGGTCGACTTGCTTAAACATTGTGTGAGAATACAGAACACGGCTACTTGAACCACAGATATCTGTACAGAACACTAATGGAAATGCACAAAAGTAGACGATACTGTCTGTTTTGGCGTCTTATCTAAACGAATGAATCCCAACCACCCGTCAAAAGTCTAATTCATAACGGTTGTAAACGGAGGCCTGTGTTCAGATGAGTGTATAGCCCTGTCGACCATCTGTGTCATATCACCATGAGCATGCAGACTCGCAACGTTTTTGGCTGGCCCGCGAAGACGGTTTATATGGCGAACCAGAGTCCAGAGGGTTCTTTCTCTCAGAAACTGCAGGTACCGGAGGCGTTGACGTTCGACGATGTGTTGCTCCGTCCGATGGAGAGCCGTATCGAGCCAGACGACGCCGATCTTTCGACCCGTGTCTCGAAAAACGTCGAGCTCACAATCCCGATTCTCTCGGCGGCGATGGACACCGTCACCGAAAGCGACACCGCGATTGGGATGGCTCGCGAGGGCGGGATGGGTGTTCTTCATCGGAACATGGATATCGAAGACACCGTCGACGAGGTCAAGCGCGTCAAGCGCGCTGACGAACTGATGATCCGCCGTGACAACGTTGTCACAGCCAGCCCACAGCAGACGATCAGTGAAGTCGACCAGATGATGAGCCGCGAGGGTGTCTCGGGCGCACCGGTTGTCGACGACGATGACACCGTTCTCGGTATTATCTCGGGAACAGACATCCGTCCGTTCCTCGAAGTCGGCGAAACCGATACCGTCGACAAAGCGATGACTGACGAAGTGATCACGACACACAAAGGCGTCGAGGCCCGCGACGCACTGGAGTTGATGTACGACTACAAAATCGAGCGGGTCCCCATTGTCGACGACGACAACCAGCTCGTCGGACTCATCACGATGCAGGGCGTCCTCCAGCGGCGCGAACACCAAGAGGCTGCCCGGGACGACGACGGACGCCTCGTCTGTGGCGTTGCAGTTGGTCCGTTCGAAACAGATCGCGCCGAGGCGGCCGACGAGGCCGGTGCAGACGTCCTGTTTATCGACTGTGCGCACGCACACAATCTCAACGTCATCGAGTCGGCCCGCAAAATCAAGGACCTCGTCAACGCTGACGTTGTCGTCGGTAACGTCGGTACCCGCGAGGCCGCCCAAGAGGTCGTTGATTTCGCCGACGGGATCAAAGTCGGAATCGGTCCTGGTTCGATCTGTACGACGCGCGTCGTCACTGGCGCGGGAATGCCACAGATCACTGCGATTGCAGAGGTCGCCGACATCGCCGCACCCGAGGGTGTCCCCGTGATCGCCGACGGCGGGATTCGATACTCGGGCGATGCGATCAAGGCCGTTGCCGCCGGCGCGGACGCCATCATGCTGGGGTCGTACTTCGCCGGTACTGAGGAAGCGCCGGGTCGCATCATCACGATGAACGGCAAAAAGTACAAACAGTACCGCGGGATGGGTAGCGTCGGCGCGATGAAATCCGGCGGCGGTGACCGATATCTGAAGGACGCTGATGAGGACGAAGAGTTCGTTCCCGAGGGCGTCGAAGCCGCAACCCCATATAAAGGAACGCTTGCCTCTGAGCTTCACCAACTGGTCGGCGGCATGCAGTCGGGAATGGGATACGTCGGCTCGGAAACACTCAGCGGGTTCAAAACACGAGCCGAATTCGTCCGTATCTCGTCTGCAGGCCAGACAGAAGGCCACCCTCACGACGTGATGATCACCGACGAAGCACCGAACTACAGTCCGGAGTAGACCTCAACTGCTGTCAGCTGCTTGTCCCGTGTGTTCCGCAAACAGAATACTTATAATCAATTATTGGTTGGTAATATATAGCACAGCACTCTCTACATATATGCTACCTACACATCACCTGTCCTCCAAATCGCCCACCGTGAGAATCAAAGGGGTATTTTCATATGTCCCCGCATACCACAACCACAGTGTGACCGCTGAGGGACCTAGCGAGCCATGAACGACGATCGCCCACTCATCCTCGTCGTCGAGGACGAATCAGACTTAGCAGACCTGTATGCCACGTGGCTAAAATCCGACTACCGCGTACGGACAGCTTACGGTGGCGAAGAGGCATTGGAAAAACTCGATGATGAGATCTCCGTGATGCTGTTGGATCGCCGGATGCCGGGGCTTTCCGGCGACGAGGTGCTGGATGCGGCCCGCGAGAAGGGTATCGATTGCCCGGTTTCGATGGTGACCGCCGTCGAGCCCGATTTCGATATCATCGAGATGGGCTTCGATACGTATCTTGTCAAACCAGTTACCCGAGATACGCTCAAAGAGACGGTCGAAGAGCTCCTTTCGAGAAGCTCATACGACAAAGGCATCCAAGAGCTCTACTCGCTGGCCTCGAAAAAGGCACTACTGGAGTCTGAAAAAGGCCGGTCGTCGCTCGAAGACAACGAAGAGTATCAAGAACTCACCGAACGGCTCGACGAACTCCGTGCCGAACTCGACGAAACGCTCGGTTCCTTCGATGACCACGACGAGTTCGTCGGCTTTTACGAAGCATTTGATACTCCGGACGAGGACCAAGAGTTCGACCTCGAATCCGACGACGAATCGTTCGAATTCTGAGTCAGCCATCGCGTCGACGGCAACTGAACGTCCCTCGGTTTTTCTACTGGCAGAATCCAGAGCCTACTGGTTTTCGTAAAACGTCTCGATCCGATCCATCGCTGTTTTAAGCTCACGCATTCCGGTCGCATACGAGACACGCAGATGGCCCGCACCACGCTCGCCGAAGACGCGGCCAGGCACAACAGCAACGCCCTGTTCTTTCAGCAGTGACTCGGCAAACGCTTCGTCGTCGCCGCCACACTCGGGAAACGCATAAAACGCTCCACGCGCGGTAAAGCAGTCCATTCCCATCTCCTCGAAACGCGAGAGGACGAACCGCCGTCGACGGTTGTAGGCGGTCGTCATCTCCTCGACAGCATCCGCACAGCTCCGCAGGGCTTCAACGGCTGCATACTGTGCGGTCGTCGGAGCCGATAGCATTGTGTACTGATGAACTCGGTTAAGCGAGTCGACGGCGTCGGCCGGCCCCAAGGCATAGCCAAGCCGCAGCCCTGTCATCGCGTAGGCTTTCGAAAAGCCGTTGATGACAATCGTCCGTTCGCGCATGCCTGGCATGGTCGCAATCGATGTGTGTTTGCCCTCATAGGTGAGCGCCGCATAGATCTCGTCGGCGATCACACTGACGTCGTGGTCGACACAGAAATCGGCGACAGCCCGGACTTCCGACTCTGTCATCACTGCACCGGTTGGGTTGTTCGGATAACACAACACCAACACATCGGCCTCCTCGGCACCCGCTGCGGCCAGAGCCTCAGGCGTCAACACGAAATCGTTGGCCGCACTCGTCGGCACTCGAAGCGGCTCGCCGCCGGCAAACTGGATGCCGGGCTCATAGGAGATGTAGTTCGGCTCATGCAGTGCGACCGAATCTCCCGGCGAGACGAACGTTCTGAGCGCGAGGTCGACAGCTTCGCTTGCACCAGTTGTGACGAGAATCTCTGTATTAGGGTCATACGCTTGGTCCCATCGCCGGCAGTAGTCGGCGATTAACCGCCGTAGGTCGGCCATACCACGGTTCGAGGTGTAGGAGGTTTTGCCCTGCTCTAAAGAGTGGATCGCGGCCGTTCGAGCAGCCCACGGGGCCGAAAAGTCAGGTTCGCCGACACCCAATGAGATCACGTCATCACGCTCTTCGGCCAGCTCGAAGAACTTTCGAATCCCGGATTCGGGAACGCCTGCGACCCGGTCGTTGGCTTGGAGCGTCATGGTGAAACCGAGAGCCTGTCGTCACCGTCCCGATCCCCGAAGTCGATGCCGGCTTCCTTGTAGGTCTCCATAATGAAGTGGGTCACCGTCTGAGTGATCTCGGGGATGGGTGCGATCTGATTTGAGATGAATCGCGAGACGTCCTGCATCGACTCGCCGGTGACTTCGATAGCAAAATCGTAATCACCCGAGACCAATCGTAGTGATTCGACTTCGGTAAAGCGGGCGATCCGGTCAGCAATCTCCTCGTAGCCCGTCTCGCGGTCGAGTTCGACGTTGAGTTCGACAAACGCTGCCACGCGCTGGTCGTCGACGCTATCCCAATCGACGACTGCCTGATATCCTTTGACCGTCCCCTCGGCTTCGAGCTCGTCGAGCAACTCCTCGACACGGTCGGCGTCGATCCCGAGCTGGCGGGCAATATCTTCGGTCGACTCTCGGGCGTCGGTCGACAACAGCGCGAGCAGTTCGCGTTTGGCGTCCATACACTTTGTGTCTGTTCTGGGCGCATATGGTTTGCGACACGTCTGTCAATCACTGGCTCGCCGGCCTATACGGGTGAACTCGCTGGGCGAGAGAAGCCGCTGGGAAGGGAAATCGGACTGTTCGCCGCGGTGAGACAGCCAGTAGGTCAGTGTCGACCCCTAGATGAGTCGGTGGCAAACAGCCAGACAGTAGTGGTCGGTGTCTGGGTTCCGAACTGGGGTCGTGCGAGTGGTATCCGTGAGAATCTGCCAAAAACAGCTACGTGAGCAGGTATAGAATCCTATACTGGTGTGTGATAACACACATCACGAAAGGTGGCTGTAGAATCGTTCACTGAACACCACACGAAGAAACGAGACAGCGAGCTATGGCATCCGAACCGACATCCTACGACGAGACGGTGACCGAGATCGAAGACACATTTGGGCTCGTTCCGGGCTATCTGGAGGCACTGCCCGAACAGGACCTGATCAACGAGTGGCCGAATATGAAGCGGTTCATGTTCGGTGCGACGGAGATTGAGTCAAAAAACCGGGAACTGGTCGGCCTCGCAGTTGCTGCCGCGATCGGCTGTGAGTACTGCCGGCACTTCCACAAAGGCGCGGCCCAACTCCACGGCGCGACTGACGAGGAACTTGCCGAGGTCGCGTTTCTGGCGAGCTACACCCCTCGATACAGCGCGATCATCCAAGCCCAAGACTACGACGTCGGGCAGTTCAAAGACGAGGTTGCACAGATCGCCGATCACCTCCACAAACACACCGAAGAAGGCGACTAACCAGCGGTAGGTGGCGGCTACCTACCCGAGAGTACGACTCTACACACTAGTTACCAAATGATTACTGCACACAAACTCGACTGTGAATCCGCGGCGGCCGACTGCCGATTTATTATTCAGTCCGAAGACGAAAGCGAGGTCGTCGAGTTGGCCAAAGCGCACATGAAAGCAGTCCATGATCAAGAACTGAGTGACGACGAACTCCGTGAGAAACACCTCCAGACGGTCTGAGCGTCGACCGACTGACGCTCTCGTCTTTTGTTTACACTGTTATCTCGTCGACATCGCGTTGTCGACTGGCGGGTCAGAACAGCTACCTTCCAGCGGTCGCTACCGGCAGTATGAACTATTTGCCGTGGGCGATTCTCGCGTTAGTGGCCTACACGCTGGTTCCAGTGTTGATGCGTGTGGCGACGACCGGCTCTGAGGCGATTCCAAGCGATGTAGCAACAGTGATTTCGAATACGATTCTCATCGTCGCAGCACTGGTGGTTGTCGCTGCCACTGGCCAGCGGGTGATGCCGCATCTGGGCAGTTCGAAGCTCCCCTACGCACTCGCCGCAGGGGTGTTTCTGGCAATTGGTATTATCGCCTACTACCGCGCGCTCGCGCTTGGGCCAGTTAGTGTTGTGACGCCCATTTTCGGGCTATTTTTGATCACCAGCTCCGTGCTCGGCATCGCGGTGCTTGGCGAATCACTCACGACTCGAAAGTTTGCTGGCATCTGTCTGGCTGTGGTTGCAGTGTATCTTGTCACCGTCGAGTAGCTCGACTAAATCGTGAGTTGGTACAACTGCTTTCTAGCATCCCTGAACGACACCCGAGAGTCGACGACGCCTGCGTCTTCGAGGCGGCTGACTGCTCCGCGAACCGTTCGGGTCGACAACAGCGTCTCGTCGGCAAGTTCACTCTGAGTGAGCCGGTCGTGGTTGTCGAGCACTTTGGCGACGAGTTTCGCACTCGGGGGAAGCTCTCGGACGGGCTCCCAGCGGTCGACATGGGTGGTAGGCTCGCTCGACGACTCGGTCTGTGTCGGCTGCTCGTGAACGCTCATGGATACTGTTCGGTAGTAGATTCCCTTAGATAATACTTTTGGATTGTAATATTACTATAGAGCATTGTATATGGGGCCAATACCAAAACGCGCCCACGACTGAACCGAGACGGTGAAACGGATAGTCGACACAGAGGCTGTATGGAGGTGTTCATCCGGCTGGTTGGGCTTCTCGTGCTGTTGTTGGCCGGAACCGGACTTCGATGGAGTGGCCTGCTTGATCAGACTCGAACCTCACGGCTCAACACCGTCGCCTACTACGGTGCGCTGCCCGCGTTGGTTTTCACCGCAACCTACGACCAAGACATCGCCTCGCTGCTGACGCCAGCACTGGTTGTCGGTGTACTCGGCGTGTTTCTGTCAATGGCCATCCTCACGTGGGCGCTCCACGCTCGTCGAGACAACCCATCCCGCCGGGGTGTGATGATGGTCCAGTCGTACCACTCAAATTTGGCGTATCTCGGTCTCCCACTTATCGCCGCGACGTTTGACGCTGAGGTGACCGCAATTGCCAGTGTCATTCTCGGCATCGGCTCGCTCACGCAGGTGCCGATCACGATTCTGTTATTGGTGACAATTACCGGCGTTGAGACTCAGCTGCGGGCACAGCTAATCGAGCTCGTGAAAAATCCGGTACTGATCGCGCTGGTGTTGGGTATCGCGTTCGGTTCATTAGGCTTCGAGCTCAACTCAACTGTCGTCAGTGGGCTTGATCTCTTGGCGGCGCTCGCCTTACCGCTGGCGTTGCTCTGTGTCGGCGCGACACTTCGGGTCGACGGCCCGTCGATAGACTGGCGGGCGACTGGCTCAGTTGTTGGACTCAAACTGGTCGTCATGCCCGCGTTGGCATGGATTGGCTTTTCAGCACTCGGTGTGGGTGCGGCGACGTTCACCGCCGCGGTTGTGATGCTGGGGACACCGACGGCCGTCTCGACGTACGTGTTTGCGACTGAACTCGGCGGCGACAGTGAGTTCGCCTCGCTCACCGTGTTTGCGTCGACGGTGGGCTCGGTTGGCACGCTTTTCGTGCTGATTTCGCTGGTCTCATAATCACGCTACTCCATCGACACAGATGGGTTGTCACTGACTCCCAAGAGAGTCTGTTAGTTCGGCACATTCCCCAACCGATTTGCTCACCGAGTGCTCACTGGAAATATGGTACTCAGAGAGTCCGATTCCGAACTCGATCGCGGTGATACTGCACCCGACTTCGAGCTTCGCGGCGTCGACGGCCAGACCTACAGCCTCGAATCATTTGCTGACACCGACGCCCTTCTACTGGTGTTTACCTGCAATCACTGTCCGTACGCCAAAGCCAAATTCGAGTTCCTCAACGAACTCACAGAGGAGTTCGACGACGCCGCAGTCGTCGGCATCAACCCCAACGCGAACCCCGAGTATCCCGACGACGACTTCGAGAGCATGGTCGACCTCGTCGAGGCGGGCACCATCGACTACGACGCCTATCTGTACGACGAAACCCAAGATGTCGCCCGCGCGTATGGGGCGGTCTGTACGCCCGATCCATTCTTATTTGCTCGCGAAGACGACCAGTGGCAACTGGCGTACCACGGTCGACTCGATGACGCGCTCGATCCCGACAGCGAGCCCACCGAGTTCTACGCCCGCGAAGCTATCGAGTCAGTGTTAGCCGGCGAGTCGGTCGACCACGAGGATCTACCCTCGCGCGGCTGTTCGATCAAGTGGGTTAATGAGTAAGTAGCTACGAACAGGACTGCTCGATGGCTTCACGCGCGTTTTCGACTGCCGCGTCGTGTTTGGCGGGGTAGGCTTCGACTTTTGCGCGGAGCGTGATTCCCTTACCGAGGGCGATGGTGTTCTTAAAAGCGGCCTGTTTGTCCAGCCGCAAAAAGAACGAGCAGTTGTCGTCGACGCGTTCGTCGAGCTCGTCGAGAATTCGGTTGATGTCGTTGAGTTCCGCCAGGCGATCAAGGATGTAGCGCATCTCATCGGCGGTCTCAACACGCGCCGAAAGCACCACGATTCGGTCGCCGTGGTGGCCGGTGTTTTCCATGCGGTCGAGCTCGAACTCCTCGGGAAGAAACGCCCGTAAGGCGTCTTCGACCCGTTTTTCGTCTTCGGTCGCATAGCAGAAAGTCCGAAGATCGATGTAGTGAAAGGGTACTCTCGGCATTGGTCGCTTCTTGGTGACTGGAGGGAAAAAGCACTCGGCTCGCAGTTATTCGTCGGCTTCGTCTGCGTCGACGGCTTCGAGATCGTCTTCGGGAACACCGGTCTCTTGGCCCTCATCGAAGCTGATCGTGTACGTTGCATCGCCGAACATGTTTTCGATGACCTGCGTGATCGTGCCGGTCTCGCCATCGTACTCGCTGTGTTTGTCGTGCAGCACGGCCTGGTCGTCTTTTTCAAAGCTCATGCAAAACGGTTCTGTCACCACAAATAAAAGCGCGTGGATCTGCTGACGGTTGTTCGTCGGCTCTGATGGGACATCGTCGACGGCCAGCGGGTCAAGTGTGGCTCAGTCAGCGTTCGCGACGACTCGGTGGTAGGGCTGCCGTGAGATCGCCTCTCGAAGCTCGCTCAGTGAGTCTTTGCCGCCGGATCGCATCGCGTCCATCACCGCAAAGACCTCCTGACGGGAGATTTTGACGCCGCGTTCGGTGAGTGCGTCCTCCGGCCGGGCTGTCAACTCACGGAGCGTCCCGACAGCCAACAAAAAGGGCACCCCCCAAGCGGCCATCGTATTGCCGTGTCGGAGCGGCATCGCCTTGAGATACCCCTCAGCGTCGCCGAGGAACGACTGTGCATGGCTGGCCGTCCGAGAGACGACCTCGGCGGCGGCCTCGCGGTTTTCGGGGTCGACTACGGCATCCTGATCGATCCCTTCGTCGGCCAGCCACTCGGCGGGCAGATACACGTTGTTCTCCTCGGTGTAATCGTCGTAGACGTCCTTCGAGATGTTGACCAACTGCAACAGCAGGCCGAATTCGACGGCGGTGTCGTACAGCCGCTGGCGTTTCTCTGTGGCTAGATCACCGCGCGTCAACAGGTTCGTAATCAGGTTGCCGACTGTCCCGGCCGCGTAGTAGCAGTACTCTTCGAGCTCATCGCGCGTATCGATCCGCAGGCCACCAGCGTTGGCATAGCGGTCGACGAACATCGCCATCCCGTCGACTAGCTCGCGGACCGGCGGCACGATTGCCTCTTGGACATCCGCAGGTAACTCGTTGAACGTGGTGACGACCCGTGGTGACTCGGCGACGACCGTCCAATCCGGCGTTCGTTCGGCTGGAATCCACTCGTCGGCTTCGGCCCTGAACGTCTGGATGTCGGTATCGGAGTTTGGATCGATGGCCTCATCGTACGTCCGAAGCAGGTCGGCTTGAGGTTCTGGCGGAATATGACCCGCATCCTCGATTGTGTCGGCGATGCGGCAGAGCAGATACCCCAGACAAATGTGTGTCGACATCGGTTCATCCAGCACGTCGATAGTCAGCGCGAACGTCCGAGAGACGCCCTGAACCGTCTCGTGGCACCACTCGAGGTCCGCCTCGTGGTCCACACCGGGGGGCCGAGATTCATGTCCCGTCATTCAAGTATCTCTCCATAAGGTATGGGGCATAAAAAGTCTCTTGGGCTGAACCGACCGGCAGTTGACAGGATCACCGATTCGCGCAGTATCATACATCATTATTCTGTATGAACTCGCCCGTTCGCGCAGCCAACGCCGACCGAAACGCGCGTCTGTCGATCGGGCCTGCGGGTGCGAACACGCGCGGGTCAAGCTCGCGGAGTGCCGAACCCAGTGCGCACTCAAAGAGCTGGTCAGCACCGAGCGTTTGTGCGGGAGCCTTCTCAACCAGCCGGCTGAGTCGACTGTCGGCTCCAAACCGGGCGGCGAGTTCCTCAGCCGTCTCAGCATCGGATGGCGGCGACGTATTGATCTCGACGGCCGGGTTCGACAGCTTCGCGCGGTAGCCCGATTTGTCCCGGATCACGATGCCCGCCGCAGGTCCGTCGTACCACGCGGACTGTGGCATCTCGTAGCGGCCGGGATCGAAATCGCGGGCCGCAAGCTCTTGGTCGAGTGGATTGATCGGCTGCAGACCGAGCTGCCGGAAGATGCCGTCGACGGCGTCCGGTGGCCGAAACCGCTCGTTCGTAGCCGACCAGATTTCGCAGCCCAAAAACGATGGCGTCTGCGCCCAGTCGTACCGTAGGCCCTGATACTGCATCGCGGTCCCGAAAAAGACAATCTCGGAGGGGTCGTCGACGGCCGCTCGCAGTGCCTCGCGGTCGAGATTCGTTCGAACATGCCGGACGGCGTGACGATACTGTGGATTGAGGTCGGTGGCGTCTGCATACACGCGGTTGTCGTCGCCGAACTCGATCCGTCCAGACTCACGGAGCCGGAATCGCAGCGGCGCGCCGACGACAGCTTCGAGAATCCAGAGATGCCCCGTGTCCAGAAGCTCCGAGCGATCAACGTCGACGACGGGTGTTTCGGGTGACTGTTTCATGGATCGACGGTGATGATGACACTGTTTCGGAGCCCATTATGTGTTAGGAGGTGCCTACGACAGTTGAATACCAGTCCAGACGCGTCGACGGCTCTTGAACCGTCGCTTGGTGACAGTGTCGATTCCCTCTCGGCCGCAGTCGACGAGTCGCCGCAGGTCAGTCGACCGCACGTGAGCCACGACAACCGACAGGTGGACCGAACGGCCGAGACACTGCCTCTCCTGTAGTACGGGTTGGTACAGTCATCGAATGAGAGTATCAAAATTGAATATCTCCAAAACAGGTATAAATAGCCGGGGCGGGTTCGTGACATATGACTGATTACGCGTCGGTATTTGGGCGCGGAGGATTCAACGATCAAGTTGATATTGACTCGCTCGTCCGAGATATCGGGCTCGACCGCGAAGAACTCGAGTGGCGAAAGCACTTTATTAACTTCGATCAGCACGATGTCGCGCGGCTCGAAGCACTCCGGCCGCTGTTCGAGGACAACACCGAGGAGATCGCCGAGCAGTTTTACGAGAATCTTACGCAGTATGATGAAACTGTCGAGGTGATTAGCCGCTCGGAGAAAAACGTTGAGGCCCTCAAACAGACACAAAAAGCCTACTTTGCGACGCTGGCGTGCGGCGAGTACGACCAGCAGTATTTCGCCAACCGCGCCCGTATCGGCAAGCTCCACGACGTCATCGAGATGCCGATGAAACAGTACATCGGACAGTACGGCGTCTACTACGATCTCATCTTGCCGCTGTTGGCTGAGCGAGCAACTGAAAACCTCCGGACGCGTATCGCTGGAACACTTGCACAAGCCATCGACGACCCGTCGACCGACCCTGAGGCCGTCGCAGCTGCAATTGAGCCGGTGCTCAGTGACGAAATAAATGAGCTCAAAGCCGACATCACTGCTGTTTTGCGGATAATTAATCTGGATATGCAGGTTGTCGCCGACACCTATCTGCACTCGTACAACCAGAAACTGGACTCACAGGTACAGCAGTACGAGCAGTTGGCACACGAGGTGAAGACAGATCTCGAAACCCCAATTGCAGAACTCGACGACGCTGCAGGAGACGTCTCTTCGTCTTCACAGTCGATATCGGCGCTGGCAGACGAACAGTCCGACCGGATTCGATCCGTCGCAGGCGAGGTCTCGAACATGAGTGCGACCGTCGAAGAGATCGCTTCCAGTGCCACCGAGGTCGAACAGAACAGCCAGCGTGCCAACGCACTCGCCGAAGACGGCCAAGCGGCGGCCACCGACGCGATGGACGTCATGGACGACGTGGGCACAGCCGTCGAGGAGGTCTCAAGCGACGTCGACGAACTCCAATCGAGAGTCGGCGAGATCGATTCAGTCGTCGAGGTGATCAACGATATCGCCGAACAGACCAACATTCTCGCACTCAACGCCTCGATTGAGGCAGCTCGCGCGGGCGAAGCCGGCGAAGGGTTCGCCGTGGTCGCCGACGAGGTGAAATCGCTGGCTGGCGACTCACAGGAGCGCGCCCAAGAGATCGAAACACTGGTTGCAGCCATCGAAAGCGACACCAAACAGACCGTCGAGAGCCTCGATGAAACGACCGAAGAGATCGAACGCGGTGTCGAACGCGTCTCGGAGGCCATGGAACTCCTCGACGACATCACCGAAGCAGTCCAAGAGACAGCCCACGGGATTCGTGAGGTCTCGGATGCAACCGACGAGCAAGCCGCCAGCTCCGAGGAGGTCGCCAGCATGCTTGACGAACTCGTCGACCGCGCCGAAACCGTCGCCACCGAGGCCGAAGAGATCGCTGCAGCCAACGAACAACAGGCAGCAACAATCGAAGAAATCTCCGAGACTGTCCAGCGACTCAGCGAGTAGGCGACACCTACTCTTTACGATCTGGCCGCACGTTGATTAGGCAGTAACTACCGCGCGAGTAGCTACTACCTACTGCGCCACTGAAGAGAGCTACTGTCTCACTACGCAGTTATTTCGACTGGTTGTTGTCGACAGCCCATAGCCGAGGCTACACAGACAAGTTGGCTCGGAAAATATGATCCGCACACGGCGGATCAAACGTCCATTCCCAATTCCCTTTGAGGACAGCGTGTCCCCAACCGCGGTTGCCACCCATTGCGGGTAGTCTCTCGCGTACCAGAATATCTATAGAGACATATAAAAACCCTCGCTATAGTAACGTATTTATACACGATGAATCGAATCCGGCAGTTCAACCACCCCACGACGGAAAAAGCCAGATGACGACGGTCAGCGCGCCCGGGAAAGTGTATCTGTTCGGCGAGCATGCGGTCGTCTACGGTGAGCCGGCGGTGCCGTGTGCCATCGAAAAACGCGCAACTGTGACCGCCGAGTTGCGCGACGACAACCACGTCCGCGTTGAGGCGGCTGATCTCTCGCTCAATGGCTTTGTCGTCGAGTACGCCGGCTCGACAGCCAACCGGCCGGATGTAGACGTCCCCCAACCCCTGCTTGATGCAGCGATGGGATACATCGACGCTGCAGTCCAACAGGCCCGCGAGGCCGCAGACGCCCCCGATGCCGGCTTCGATATTACGGTCGAAAGCGAGATTCCACTCGGAGCGGGGCTCGGTTCGTCGGCCGCAGTTGTCGTCGCCGGTATCGATGCCGCAACCCGTGCGCTGGGCGAACCACTTGCGCGTCGCGAACTCGCCGATCGCGCATACAAAGCGGAGTACGAGGTCCAAGACGGCCAAGCCTCCCGAGCCGATACGTTCTGTTCGACGATGGGCGGGGCGGTCCGTGTCGCCGGCGACGATTGTACGACACTGTCGACGCCCACCCTTCCGTTTGTCGTCGGCTTCGACGGCGGGGCGGGCGATACTGGCAAGTTGGTTGCTGGCGTTCGCGAACTCCGCGAGCAGTACAGCTTTGCAGCCGATACAGTCGAAGCCATCGGCGACATCGTCTCGATGGGCGAATCGCTGCTGGTCGACGCCGATCCCGAGGTTCCACCAAGCGACGAACTTGTTTCGGAACTCGGCGATCTGATGAACATCAACCACGGCCTGCTGTCAGCGCTGGGCGTCTCGTCGCGCTCGTTGGACCCGATGGTGTGGGCCGCCCGCGAGGCCGGCGCGGAGGGTGCGAAACTCACCGGCGCGGGCGGTGGCGGCTGTATCGTCGCGCTCGACCAGAGTGATGAAACCGAAACGAGTCTCCGGTATACGCCGGGCTGTAAAGACACGTTTCGTGCCGAACTCGCCGACGAAGGCGCGCGCGTCGAGGCGGACGTAGACAGTGAGGAAGCCTGAATGGAAACTACGATTCTCAAACTTGGCGGCAGCGTTATCACTGATAAAGACAGCCCGGAGACGGTCGACGACGCATCTCTCAACAGCGTGTTGGATGCGGTTGCAACAACCAGTGACACTGACGGCCGGCTCGTCGTCGTCCACGGTGGCGGCAGC
>PWFE01000122.1 GCA_003554115.1 Haloferacaceae archaeon
ACAATAATCGCCGTCGACAGTGCGGCCGACCGCCCGGCGACCTTGCCGAAGACGACGTCAGCCCGCGAGTGCGGCAGCGACAACAGCAGCTTGATTGAGCCGGATTTCCGTTCGCCAGTCACCGCGTTGTAGGCGACGACAAGCGCAATTAGCGGCACGAGCGTGCCGACGAACAGGTCGCCGGCCAACTGGAGAATTGCGTTCGCACTTACCTCTTCGCCCGGTCCCGGTCGGACGAAGTAGGCCACCGCCGAAATCAACAGGACGAACACCGCGGTCAGCCCGACGAGCCACCGCGAGCGGATCGAATCCTCGAAATCCTTCCGGGCGACGACGAGCCAACTCATCGGCTTCCCTCCGGTGTCGGCGGTTCCGGTGTCGACCCCGCCTCGCCGTCCGTTCCGACGACGCCTTCGCCGTCAGTATAGGAAAGAAAGAGCTCTTCGAGCGAGGTCGACTCGGTTTCGATATCCTGAATCTCGATGCCGGTCTCCGTGAGCGTCGAGATCACCTCCGTTTTCGCGGCCGACTCACAGGCAACAGTGACTGTGGTGCCATCGACGGCGGCCCCCGAGACCCCAGCCAACGCGCGAACGGCATCGAGATCGTCGTCGGTCGCATCGTCGACGGTCAGAATCAGGGTCTCTTCGCTGTCCGTTTCGTCTCGCAGCCCCTCGATACTGTCTTCGGTAACCAGTTCGCCCTCATGCAAGATCCCCACGCGATCACAGACGGCTTCGACCTGACCAAGCACGTGGCTCGAAAAGAAGACTGTCGCCCCGCGGTCGGCTTCGGCCTCGACAATCTCGCGCATCTCTTTTGCGCCACCGGGATCGAGCCCGGATGAGGGTTCGTCCAGAATCAGGAGTTCAGGCTCGCCGACCAGTGCCATCCCGAGGGCGAGTCGCTGGCGCATTCCCTTGGAGTAGCCACCGGCGTTGCGGTCGGCGGCATCGCCGAGGCCCACACGGTCGAGGATTTCGTCGGGATCGTCGTCGACGTCCTTTGATTCGATAGCGAACTCGATGTGTTTGCGGCCCGAAAGCCGGCTGTACACATCGAACCCCTCGGGAAGCACGCCGATCCGTTCGCGGAGGTCTGCGCCGGCCGTCTCGACTGGCTCACCGAGCACCTCGACGGTGCCCTCGGTGGGCCGGACGAAATCAAGGAGCATATTGATCGTCGTTGATTTGCCCGCGCCGTTGGGACCCAGAAAGCCGTAGATCTCGCCCGATTCGACCGAGAGATCCAACTCACGGACGGCAACTACGTCGCCGAACCGCTTTGTGACCCTGGAGAGCTGTATTGCTGACATCTACAGGGGCTTACGGTGGTTTCCGATAAAGTGTTACGGCTCGTAGACTTCGTTTTCGGCCACTCCAGAGCAGAACCAATTTGTACAGCCGAACTGATCTGTCGACTGTTCGTGGACACGCTTTTATTTATTGCTCTCTGGTTGTTCGCCGCAACTAACGTGGACACGCTCGTCGTCGTCAGCGCGTTCTGTGCCGACAACGAGTATCGAATTCGAGAGGTGCTTGTCGGCCACTACGTGGGGTTCTGTCTCGGGCTCGCCGCCGCCGTCGTCGGGGCGTTGATCGCTGCCGAACTGCTTGCCGAGTGGACGTTTCTGTTAGGTGTCGTTCCCCTCGGCCTCGGGCTGTGGGGACTGTTTCGTCGACCGCCCGAATCAACTATCGAAGCCTCCCCGGTTGTCCCCAACAGTCTCGGCCGCATCGGCGTGGTAACTGTTGCAACGCTCGGACTCAGTGGAGAAAACATCGCGGTGTACATCCCGTTTTTCGCTGAGCTCTCAATTGGCGAGCTGGCGGTTGTCGTCGGCATCTATCTACTCGGTGCAGGCGTCGTCTTTCTCGCCGGCTTGCTGGTGGTCTACCGAGTCGCCACCGATGGCATTCCCAAACGGGTCGACCGCTGGCTTGTTCCAAGTGTGCTCGTGGTGATCGGCAGCTACGTTATCCTCACTGGATTGATTGTCGGCTGATAGAAATCGTGCCTGTTCGCTGAACGCACTACGGCGCGTAGTAGTACTCGCCGTCGCGCTTTTGGGCCGAATCCTTCTGGCTGCCGGGTTTATTAATGCGCGGTCGACCCGTTCGTTCGTCTCGACGGAACGTAATATCGAGATCCGACAGGAAGTCGTTCATGCCGGCGCGCATCTCCTGTGGGAGTTTAGCATGCCCGCGCTGTGCTGGCTCGCCGTCGAAGACCATCAACCGATCCGCAAGCAGATCGATCATGTAGATGTCGTGGTCGATCACCAACACGGTCGCGTCGTGGTTTTCAGCATAGCGCCGGATCGCCGTCGTCGCCTGAACACGCTGTTCGACATCGAGGTGGGCGGAAGGCTCATCAAGCACGTAGAGGTCGGCCTCATCGGAGAGACAGGCCGCAATCGCCACACGCTGGCGTTCCCCACCGGAGAGATCCGTCAGCTGCTGTTCCATAATCCGCTCTAACTGCAGCGGCTGGGCGACCTCGGTATTCCAGTACGACGAGCCGAACGCGTCGGTGATCGACGACAGGAACGTATCAACACGCATCGGCTGGTCGATCTCGATATACTGCGGTTTGTACGAGATGTCAAGCGCAAAGTCGAGACTACCCTCGTCGGGTTCAATCGAGCCCGCAAACATCTTTGCGAGCGTCGACTTGCCGATCCCGTTGGGGCCGACAATCCCCAGGACTTCACCCTCGTAAATGGTCCCAGCGTCGACGCTGAGCGAGAACTCGCCGTCGCCGTAGGACTTTGTCAGATCGGGGTATTCGACCAACGGCATCCCCTTGATCGTCGAGCGCGGAGCGTGTTCCTCGAAGGTGATTTTGTCGGGTCGAATCCGCATATTCTCATTGGTCAGGTAGCCTTCGAGATACTCGTTGATCCCTTTGCGGACTGATTTGGGCGGGGTGATCACACCGAACGCGCCGGGTTCACCGTAGCCAACGTGAATCGAATCAGCGAGTAGGTCGAGAATCGCCAGGTCGTGTTCGACAACGAGCATCGATCGGTCGGCCTCGTCATCGTCGGCCAACTCACGAATCAAGCGCGCCGCAACCATCCGCTGGCCGACATCGAGATACGGCGTGATCTCATCGAGGAAATAGAAATCTGCATCCCGCGCGAGCGTGGCAGCAATGGCAACGCGCTGGAGTTCACCGCCCGAAATCGAATCAATGGGCTGGTCCATCACTGGCCGAATGCTCAAGCGGTCGACCAGATACTCCAACTCGCCGCGTTCGTCAGTCACTTCGAGCAGATCGCGGGTTTTCCCGTCGAACTGTTTTGGGATCTGGTCGACGTACTGTGGTTTGCGGGCGATGCTCACCTCGCCGTCGATCTGCCGCGAGAGAAACTGCTGGAGTTCCGATCCACGGTAGCGTTCGAGCACCGGCTCCCAACTCGGTTCGCTGCTATACTCACCAAGGTTAGGGACGATTTCGCCAGCAAGCGATTTGACTGCCGTGGATTTCCCGATCCCGTTCGGACCCAAAATACCGGTCACTGAACCGGGTTCAGGAACCGGGAGTCCGTACAGCGCGAAGGCGTTTTCGTTGTACCGGTGGGTCGGATCCTCGGTAAGTTCCTGTGGGAGATTGATGATCTCGATTGCATCGAAGGGACATTTTTCGACACAGATGCCACAGGTTTCGCCGAGACAGATCTCTTCGGAGATGCGGATCTGATCCGGCCCGCCCACCTCTGCATCCTCGCCGCGTTGGGTGATACACTCCTTTCCCGTGCGGTTGGGTGGACAGAAGTTCGCACACTCGTAGTTACAGCGGTCGGGCTGACAGCGATCAAGGTCGACGACCGCGATGCTGTCATCAGCCATTAGAGCTCCACCGCCGAGGTGAGCAGGATGGCGTAGGTGATAAACCACAGACA
>PWFE01000090.1 GCA_003554115.1 Haloferacaceae archaeon
AAAAAGGAAGCCTTATCAGCACCTCGCAGAGACAAATAGATGCGAAAGCCCGGATGGTGTAGTGGCCTATCATACAACCCTGTCACGGTTGTGACGCGGGTTCAAATCCCGCTCCGGGCGTTTTCTCGAATTCAACTCCACAAGCGGACAGCTTGCTGTGCCGCGAGTAACTCCGAATTCAAGAAACGGCTGTCTGCGGATTTGAACCAGAGAGTGAAGCGAACCGTGCGGGATCGAAGATCCCACCGTAAGCCGGCCGTAGGCCGGCGACGCAGTGAGCGGAACGACCGAGGTTCAAATCCCGCTCCGGGCGGTTTTTTTAAAAAGGCCCACCACCCACCGCCTGACAGTCGACGACCATCCAGACATTACCATCCACGCAATTGATTACCAGCCACCAGTCTTCTCAAGGTATGACCGACGCGCTGACTCGTCGACAAAAAACCAGTGGCCTGCCAAACAGATGAACGACGACACCGGGACGCTGACGCTCGCGTTTTCACTGTCAGCTATCGACCGACTCGACGACCCGAAGGCGGTTTTTGAGGACGCGGCAGCCTGGAGCAATTCGCTTGGGATAGTCGACGCCGACACCGACCGGATCGCCCGCATCGTCGAGAAACACGATCTCAGACAAGATTTCGACATGCAGGGCCGCGACAAGTGGTTTGCGCTCGAAGAAATTTGTGAGACACATTCGACTGCACGCCATGTCTATGTTGGTGCATGCGACGACGACATGCGCGTCTCAACGCTGTTCGACTGGGAGTACGTCCGCGTTACAGCGGCTGCCGAAAAGGCCGGGTGGGCGGTCTGCGAGCCACGAGCCGATCCGAGGCTCGTCGACCGACTGTTGGCTCCCGTTCGGAGCCTGTTCGACTAACGGCGTCGTCAGCCAATGGCTTCGTGTGACCACCTCCGACAGAGCCACGGTATCGCACGACGGGGCGGCGTCGACTGAAAAGGCTTAAACGTCTCCCCCTACCACGATTAAATGCGAAAGCCCGGATGGTGTAGTGGCCTATCATACAACCCTGTCACGGTTGTGACGCGGGTTCAAATCCCGCTCCGGGCGTTCTCTCGGATTCAACATCTCTGAGCGACCGGCTTTCGGTGTCGCGACCATTACTGAATCCGGGAAACGGCTGTCTGCGGATTTGAACCATACTGAGGTTTTGCGAGCACCGCGAGCAGGTTCTCAGTCCAGGTTCAAATCCCGCTCCGAGCGCAGTCGACGCTCAAGTTATACACTGTTTATATATTGTTTATCTAACAGACACCGAGTAAACGCCTCCTACGTTCGCTCGACATCCAGTAGGCACTCACTACCGACTGCCGATTTTAGGCCATATCCAGTCGACGCAGCGCAACAAACACTGCTCCTCCGACCCCGAGAAACGCCAGCATACCGAGAATGAACAGCCCGCCGATCACGGGATCAAGCATCGCGAGGGCGATCAGAAAGGTAAACGCAAACAGCGACAACACCACGAGCAGAAAGCCCATCGCTGGTCGCTGGACGGTTGCGAGGGCGATACGTTCTTTCAGCGTCAGCTCCGTGAGGTCGACGTCCGCAGCCTCCTCGTCTCCGGCGTCGACGTCTTGCGATGCAGATTCAGCCACACCTTCGTTTCGTACGCTAGGTTCGTGAGTGTGTCGCTTACAGTCGCTCATTCCAGTCGAGCCACTCGTACTCCCAGCCTGCCGGCGCAAAATACCCCTGCTCGCTGAACTCGCTGTCCTCGCGTTCGGTGCGATTGCGGACAGGACTGCTCGCCTGCTCGCCGTCGACTAACATTGGTCGGAACTGCACCACACCGAACTCGGCGGTCTGCTCAACAGTGCCACTCGTATCTTTCTCGTAGGCTACGAGCCGCTGGGTTGTCGTCCCACGCGGAGCGACGAGCCGCCCGCCGGGAACCAACTGATCGACCAGTGCTCGTGGAGGTTCGACCACTGCGCTTTCGACCAAGATACGATCGAACGGCGCATACTCCGGATACCCTCTCGCGCCATCTCGACGGTCGACCAGCACCTCGTCATACCCCGTTGATTGGAGGTTCTGTCGGGCAACGCCAACCAGTTGGCGATCAATGTCGACCGCGTGAACGTGTCGATCACCGACGATTTCAGCAAGTGTGGCAGCAGTGTAGCCCACTCCTGCGCCGACGATTAGCGTCTTGTCGCCAGCCTCGGCATCCAACGCTAACAACAGACGAGCGACCAGCGACGGCTGCAGCGTTCGGGTGCCACCGTCGGCAGTATCGGCAGATGGGTCGGTAAACTCGTGGTGTGGCACTGTCTGGAGGGCAGCCACAATCGACCCACTTAGCGGCCGGTCGAGGCTGTATTCAAGCCCTTCGACCATATCCGCCCGGAGCGTTTCACGATCCATTACCGGGAGTGGGCAGCCGGCAGGCTTGAATCGCACGCTCGTCGGCGAAAAATACCCGACTGAACAGTCATTCGATCCGACTTACCACGCCGACCATGCGCTGGTCGTCTCGTCGGTGCCGTAGATCCGTTTGATATCCTTGGCGTACACCATATCGCCACGTTCGTCGAACTTGTCAAACCGGTAGCCGTCGGCGTCGTCCCGCACAAAGATGCCGGTGATTGTAAACTCGTCGTCGCCGAACTCCTCGGTGTCGCCGACGGTGAACTCGTAGTCGCCGGGAACGTTGACTTTGAGGCTTCGAGTGTCGTCCCGCGAGCCGTCTTTGGGGTGAAGCGTGACGTTGACCCCGACGTTGTCGACCGCACGCGTCCAGACCGTCTCGACGTCTTCCATGATCGCGTTGTCGTACCGGGCGTCGGCATCAAGCAGTTCGAGCCCTGTTACTCGGACTTGCAGGATTGCCTCGGGAGTATCGACGATGAACTCGTCGCCGACTTCGACTGTTTCGTCTGGCTCGGCTGCCAAGCGCGTGCTGAATGATTCGCCGTCCTGCGAAACGATGACTTTCTTGTCGACTGTCGATTTCGTTTCGAGCTGTGTTTTGTGGACATGACTACACTCGCTGCACCGGACGGTCACATCGCCGCCGGGTTTGAGCACCTCATGAACCGTTTCTTCGCGTGGCGAACAGGAGGGGCAGGTCACTGCCACTCTGTCGCCGGCGTCTGTATCGCTCATAGCTCTGCTGAGAGTGCGGTGGCTAAAAAGCCGTGCTTGTGCAGGCGGTATGAGGTAGTGTACCGTCCCCCGTCGACTCACCGTAGTTGCTGACTACCGGTGTGGCTACGCCGGTAGCTCAATCCTAACGCCGTCCGCAAACACGGTTGGCTCTCGCAGGATGCCGTCGAGATGCAGCGGTGCGTCGACCTCGCCACCAATCGAGGCGTTGTCACCGATTGCAATGTGGACGGTGCCTGCGGCTTTCTCGTCAAGCAGCACTGAGCCGACGAGTTCGTCGACGCCCACGTTGGTTCCGATTCCCAACTCGGCGAGGTTGTAGGCCGCATCGCCGGCTTGCTCGGCGGCAGTCTCGATCTGGCTCCGAATTTCGTCGTCCGAAATGTGTGTCACAAGTCCGTCTTCGACCTCGAAGGTGAGCTGCTGGTCCGCATCGAGGAGGCCGTGCGGTCGCATCGTGCCGTCGACGACATAGGTTCCGGTCGCGCTTTCGGGGCTGACAAAGATTTCTCCGGCAGGGAGATTCGAAAACTCGCCGGGTTCGTGGACGATACCCGTATCAAGCAGCCACTCCCGGTCACCGATTTCGAAGGTGATGTCGGTTCCTTGTGGGGAAGTGACCCGGATTTCATCGGCTTCTCGAACCTGTTCGTGCATGCGTTCGGAGTGGTCGGCGATGGCCTCGTAGTCGGCATCAAGGCCAGTTACAAAGACGGACTCGGTGATGCCGGGGAGCGTCGACCCCCGCGCGCCGGCCTCGCA
>PWFE01000152.1 GCA_003554115.1 Haloferacaceae archaeon
ACTCCGCCATAGCCTGCGAGTAAGTGACACTACTAATATCCCAATAATTGAACTATTACTGCTGAGAACCTTTGAATTCCAACTACGTTTGAATAGCAATCTTGAGTCCTCTTCTCGGGGAGAAGCCTTTTGATAGCAGACCCGGTTCATTATGACCTTCGTATACAGGACGCCGTGGTTTAGCAACGTAAAAAACACGAACACCAGTATTGACGCGAGGAATGAGGGAAACCATGAAACCCCTATATAACTGAAAATCGAATAAAGTATGAAAGCAAGAATACCACCGGTTAAGCCATCAAGCAGTTGTAATTTGGTTATGCCATCTTCAATGGATAGAACTTGCTGACGTAGCCGATTACTTGAATTCGTTATATCAGCCGCGACCTTCTCGGAGTTCACTTCCCATAGCTTTCCCTCTCTATTCTCAGCCCAGATCTCCTCAACATCGTCTCTAAACCCTTTGAGATTCTCTCCCGCATATATTTCAGAGAGAGTTTGGTCTGCTTTGTCGAGCTTTGACATGAACAAGGGTTCACTCATCTTTCTTTCCAGACACTATGTCGTAATGGGTGATATGTGTTATCTCGTTAGACCCTCTGAGAAAATGAGGAAAACCCGGTGAAATCGCAGACACCGTGATACAATCGGTTGAAATCACGATGAGGGAAACTGCCTTGAGGTGTATTCAAATCACTCAATCTGGTATAAAAACGACACAGTAAATCGAACGACGGAGGGCTCGTCCATCTCCGCTTCGCTCCGATGGACTCGCCGGGATTTGAACCCGGGGCCTCTCCCATGCCAAGGGAGTGATCTACCACTGATCTACGAGCCCGCGTTGCAACTGATCGTTTCCCGGTTTCGGTATTAAGGGCTTCGACTCAGTAAGCCCAAGTCAGTCGACGACACACCGCCAGCCGACAGCGATTCGAGCCGTCGCTCTCGGCTGACGGCCAATCGAAAAAGCCTCGACATCGAAGCAATAGCGATGTCGACGGCGGCGAAGCGGGCTACAAGCAAACTGCTTCGCCATGAGTTGGAACTGCATCGGTCACGCGTATGCGTGTGTGATTATACGTAAGCACCGCCACAGTCGGCGGGCGCTACTGTACTCACCTCCCAAGGCTCGCGGGCGAACTGCGGGCTGCGGTCAGTCATCGTCTGCGGCCGCAACCCCTGTCGCGGGGTTAGCCTCAGTCGCCGCGAACGGATACCACGACTGTTTGGCGTCGGTGAGTGCGGGATCGACGTAGGAGGTTTCTTCGGGCTCGCTGAGTTCGATCAGCATCTCCTCGCCCGTCGCATCAACCCACTCGCGGAACGTCTGACCCTCGAATCGGTGGGCTGCAAACGCCTCGACGAGATTCTTGATCGCACCGGGCACCTCGTCGGCGGGCACGCGCTGGCGAATCCAGCTGACGAACGAGGGCTCTTCGCCGATGCCGCCACCAACGCCAAGGTCGAGTGCTTCGATTATCTCGCCGTCCTTGCGACCACGCATGCCGATCAGGCCGATGTCTGCTGTATTCGCTTGGCCGCAGTCGGCGGTGCAGCCCGAAAAGTGCATTTTGAGCTGGTCGACGTCGTCGGGCAAATCAACGTTGTCCCGCAGCCAGCGCAGCATCGCGGCCATCCGGGCTTTGGTTTCGGCGAGCGCGAGCGAGCAGAATTCGGTCCCGGTGCAGGCCATTGCCCCACGAACGAACGGGTTGGGTTCGGGTTTGTGTTTGTGGAGCAGTGGCTTGCGGAGCAGCTCGTCGACCCGGTCGGGGTCGACATCCATAATAAGCGGATTCTGTCGGCGCGTGAGCCGAATTTCGCCGGAGCCGTACTCGTCGGCCAGATCCGCGAGCCGAATCACCTCATCGGCTTCCATCCGACCAACGGCGACGCTGAGGCCGACCCACTTTTTGCCGTTCTTCTGGTCGTGGACGCCCAGATAGTCGAACTGGCCGTCTTCGCCGGGGCGGCCGGCGTTGTAGGTGTACTCCTCTCGCATATCCGTACCGCCCGTCTTCAGCTCCCAGTCGACGTACTCTTTTTGGAGCGTCTCGCGAATCCAGTCGGTTCCCTTGTCGTCGACAAAGAAGCGCGAGCGGTTTTTGTTGCGGTTCTGGCGGTTGCCGTGCTCATGGTACAACTCGACAAAGCCACGGACGACGTCGACCGCGCGGTCGGGTTCGACGAACACGTCAAGCGCACGGGCAACCCGTGGCTCGTGGCCGCCGAGGCCGCCGCCAACCCGGACGTTAAAGCCGAGTTTCTCCTCTCCGTCGACCTCCTTGGTGGCAGGCTCAAGGCCGATATCGTTGATCGAATCCTGCGCGCCGCCCTCCGGCGTCCCCGTAATGGAGATGTTGAACTTCCGGGGCATGTTGCACAGCGAGTTGTCCTCGCGGATCTCCGACTGGAAGCGGTCGAGAATCGGCAGCGTATCGATGATTTCGTCGGGCGATTTGCCCGCGACCGGACAGCCCGAGATGTTGCGCATCGTATCGCCACCGGCCGACCGGCTGGTGACGCCGACCGATTCGAGTTTTTCCCACACCGCGGGCACGTCTTCGAGCTTGATCCAGTGGAGCTGGATCGACTGCCGGGTTGTAAAGTCGATCCAGCCGTTGCCGAACTCGGGGTTCGAGACCGGCCCGACCGCATACTCGCGGGCGACCTCGCCGATCGCCCGCAGCTGGCCGGGTTCGAGTCGACCGTTGCAGTTGGTCAGCCGCATCATGAAGTAGCCTTCCTGGCCGGATCGATGGTGGAAGACGCCGCAGAATTTGAACCGCGAGAACCACGCCTCCCGCTCGTCTTCGGGAATCGACTCGAAGCCCGCTTCGGCGAACTCCAGGAGCTTCTGCCGGACTGCATCGCCGTACAGTTCGTCTTTGATCGCTTCTTTTTTGTGCACCATCAGTCACCTCGACCTACGTCAAAGTGGAACTCATCAGGCTCATTTGTGTCTGGTTGCTCAGTGAGCATGGGTATGAGTTTGTATACGGGCACAAAAACGTGTCCGTTTAATAAATTCGGAAATAATGCCTGAAAAGCGGGGAACCGGCAACTCGGCTCGCTGACCCACATATAATTCATGCCAAACTGCCTGAATGTAACCATCCAACAAAACACCGCCAAAAGTCGTACAGTCGACAACGCTCGCCGAACGGACAGCCGGCAGCCACGCGCGTGAGCGCGTTAACAAATGGACAAATCCGGCCTTGTTTTTTGGAATTTTTCTGGTTATCGAAACCATTAATAGCGTCATCGCCACAGTTGTAGCCATAAAACGGGACACTGATGATTCAACACACACGCCACCTCCAGAGCCGTCAACCGACGAACAGCACGAGAGCGTCGAGATGGCAACCACGCTCCGGCAGTGTTCCACTGTGGGGCGGACAATGACGACCTGGACCCCGACAACCTGTATGCGGTGTGCGGTCGGCTGTGGCCATCTGCAGAAAAGCGTCGACGAGGGGTACGGCCTTGATACCGTCCGCGGCGACGCCACCCACCCGGTCAGCCGCGGGCTGGCCTGCCAGCGCGGGATCAGCGAGACGGCCGACCCCGACGGCGAGTGGCTGACACGCCCGCTGATCCGCAAGGGGAACGAACTCGTCCCGACCTGCTGGGACACCGCGCTCAGCGTGATCTGCAACCGCTTCGAGGAGGCCCTCAATAAGAGCCCCCACAGCATCGCCGTGCTCGGCAGCGGCCAACAGACCAACGAGGCCGCCTACGCACTGGGCAAACTCGCCCGCGGTGGGTTCGGCACTAAATACTACGACGCCAACACTACCCTCTGTATGGCCTCAGCGGTCACCGCCTACTACGGGGCGTTCGGCAGCGACGCACCGCCGCCGACCTAC
>PWFE01000124.1 GCA_003554115.1 Haloferacaceae archaeon
ACCGAACCCATATCGGTTGTCGCGCCACCGAGGCGTTTGATCGCGGTCTCGAAGCTCATTTTGGTGCGGGTGCTCGGTTCGAAAAAACAGAGCCCGAGAACGGCCCGCTCGTGAGCGGTTGCCCACGCCGCAGGGTCGGCATCGATCTCGGCGGCCCGGTCGAGCACCGCCTCGATGTCGGCCCGCGACAGTTGATTCGCGGAGATGAGGTGGTCCTGACGCATTGATAGAGAGGGGTTGCCCAACACTCTTGAATCCCGCGGGTTGAGACGGTCGGTGCGATACGCCCTATATTTTTGAGACTCCAGACCTAACGGAGGGTATGTCAGAGATCGACCCTGCGACACTGCTGCCGAACGACCGCGTCAAACAGGCTGTGGCTGCCGGCGATATGACTCAAATCTCTCGGGGACAGGCGTACGCTGAGGAAGGCGATACGTTCGAGATCGACGGCCAGACGTTTGTCGTCGACCGAATCGAACAACTTACCCTCGGAGAGATGACCGATGCGGATGCCCAACGAGAGGGATCACCGAATCTCGAAGCCTACAAAGAACGGATGGTCAAAGCCCACGGTGGGAACTTCGAGTGGGATGACTCCGCAACAGTGTTCCAACACCGGTTCGAGCCGCAGTAGTCGGCTCGCCTGCCGCGCTGGTTTCTTAATCGTCGTCTGCCAGCGCCGCTTCAGTTGTCGACTCGTCGGCTTCGATACTCGGCGGGTAGACGCCACGTTTGAGTTTGAGATCCGACTGGGCGCGAGCCATACACGTCAGCGCATAGTTCTCGCGTTCTTTTTCCGTAAAGCCGCGAGCGGCGGGCTGGGCGACCTCGCCTTCGACGATCTCGGCTGAACAGGCCAGACACATGCCGACCCGACAGGAGTACTCGTGGGCGATTCCTTCTTCCAGACAGGCTTTGAGGATCGTCTGTTTGTCGGAGACCGTAATCGTCTCTCCAGTGCCAACGAACTCGACGGTGTACTCGGTCATACCGCAGGTGTTCGCTCACATCACCCTAAATACTTGTTATCGGTTCTGTCCTTGATGTGCGGACGAATTTGTCGAGACCCAATGCGAGCAGTCGGGGCACCTGCGCCACAGAATCCGGAACGACTAACCGGCGACCAAACAGTGTTCGGACAATGAGCATGAAGGCAACCGCACGGGCCCACCCGATTCAGGGACTCGTCAAATACCACGGCATGCGCGACCCTGAACTCCGGCTTCCGTACCACGATTCGATCAGCGTCTGTACCGCCCCCACAAATACGACCACGACAGTCGAGTGGCTCGAAGACGGCGGCCCAGAAGACGATCTCTATCTCATTGACGACGAACGGGTCGACGGGCGGGCCGCCGAGCGAATCGAGTTGGTCGTCGACCACGTCCGCGAGCTCGCGGACTTCGACCACGCCGTCCGGTTCGAAAGCAAAAACTCCTTTCCCTCGAATATCGGCTTTGGCTCCTCATCATCAGGGTTTGCGGCTGCCGCACTCGCCTTAGTCGAGGCGGCTGGCCTCGATATGAGTCTGCCTGAAGTCTCAACAGTCGCCCGCCGTGGCTCATCGTCGGCCGCCCGCGCAGTGACGGGGGCGTTTTCACACCTGTATGCCGGACTCAACGACGAAGACTGTCGTTCCTACCGACTCGAATCCGAGCTTGAAGACGACCTCAAAATCGTCGCCGCCCACGTGCCTGCGTACAAAGAGACCGAAGCCGCCCACAAAGAGGCCGCCGAAAGCCACATGTTCCAAGCGCGGATGGCCCACATTCCGGGCCAGATCGTCGAGATGCGCGATGCGCTCCGAGAAGCCTCTTTCGAGCGCGTTTTCGAGTTGGCCGAACACGACTCGCTGTCGCTGACCGCCACGACGATAACCGGCCCGGCGGGCTGGGTCTACTGGCAGCCCGAGACGATTGCGGTGTTCAATGCAGTCCGAGAACTCCGCGACGATGGCGTCGACGTCTATTTCTCAACTGACACGGGTGCGAGTGTGTACGTCAACACCCGCGAGGAGTACGTCGACCGTGTTGAAAGCCGAATTGCCGAGATCGGCATCGAAACCGACGTCTGGGAGGTTGGTGGACCGGCCCACGTGCTCGACGAGAGCGAGGCACTCTTTTAGCTACTGTCTGACAGAATCGATAGTAGGGAGTGACTACCTGCCAATCAGGTCCGTTAGGCAGCTTTTTCGCCGTTCAAATAGAGACGAACGACGGTTCCGCCGCTGGTGGGCGTTTCGATGGTGATCCGGCCGCCGTAGGCGTTGACGATCCATTTGACGAGCCACAGTCCAAGGCCACTACCGTGGTTGAGTGGGGTGATCTGTGTGTCTTCGGTGATGATCTGCTGTTCGACTGGGGGGATTCCGGGACCGTTGTCGCTGACGGTGATCTCGACGGTCGACGAACTGATCGCAGTCGCCGAAACTGTCGCTTTTGGGGTTGCTGAATCGTTGTGTCGGATTGCGTTGTCGAGCAGGCTTCTGAGAACAATTTGCAGTTTTTCGTTCGCACGGACCGTTGGCGATCCGTCGATCTCGGTGGAGATTGCAGCATCGTCGAACCGCTGTAGACAGTCGTACCTCACAGCTTCGACGAGTGGCTTGACGTCTATCGGTCGGACAGCAACAGCCTCACCGAGAACCTGCTGGATTGTTTTTGCCTCCTCGCTGAGCTGTGAGAGCTGGCTAGCCGTTGTTTTGATCTTGGTTGCAGCCTCTTGGATCGCCGGCTCGTCAGTAGTGTCGACGATTTCGGTTGCCATCCCCAAAATGATCGTCAGATCGTTTCGGAGATTGTGCCGAAGTACGCGGTGAAGGACATCGAGATGCCGCTCTCGTTGCAGTTCGTCGGTAATATCCGAATAGATCGCAAACCCGTGGTCGTCGTCGTACGGCACGCCACGGTACATGAACTTCCGTTCGCCCGCCTCGGTCATTCGCTCGACGACAGCAGCGTTCGACTCACCGGCTTCGGTTCGTTGGTCGAACTGTTGGGCTTCCTGTCGCTTTTCGGCCGGGACGATTAACTCGTTGAGTGGCTCGTCGACGACGGGCGTCGACGGTGAGCCGAACACATCGAGAAAGGCATCGTTCGCATCTCGAATAACTGGCTCGCCGTCGACGAGTTCGAACTTAACGACAGGGTCTTCGAGCCGTTCGAAGAGATGTCGGAAACAGCCGCTGTGATGGTGTGACGATTGCATCGAGTTCCTAGCGAGCGATCAGTCTTGTGCTGCTGGTTGTCTCCCCCGAGGCTGGCTGTCGAACAACCCGTCGACCGGTTGTGCCGGGTGCTGGTCGACAGTAGGAACCTCCACATCCTCCCCCACTTGATGACTGTGTCATACTCTGACAAGAAAGAGTATTGTAGAGATAATAAAGTTATTGTTATTTTGTGCAACGGATGTTTGGGATACCTGGGTTTTGGTGCTAGCAATATTTAGTACGAAGCCGAATCAATATACGTTCTAACACCAAATCTTGTTTACCTGTTTGAATCACCCAAAAATGTTGGTAAAACAGACTACTCGGGCAGTTACCCGCTGAATTCGGCCTCGGCAACGCGGACGATGACCGTCTCGTCGACGTCTCGGAGGTCATAGCTCGGCACTGAATCGGTGAGGCGGGTGACGTACATCGGCTCGACGAGTCGGTTGTCTTCGAGGCCGAACACACAGAGCAGTTGGTCAGTCTCTTCGGGTGGTCGCTCGCGGTCTCTGACCTGTGTCGCACACGCTCGCGACAGCCACTCGGTTTTGCTGATCGAGGGTTCTTTGATAAGGGCGTACTCGACAAAGCGGACTAGATACCAGTTGAGATCGTTCAACAGCGAGACAGCCGCACCCAGACTAACCGTTTCGAGTCCAATCGAATTCTCGAACGGCTGGCTGAGCTCGTAGGTCGACAGCGCGGCTCTGGAGGTCTCACGGGACAGCAGTTCGTACTGGAGGTCGACATCGGCGGCCCCAATGAGACAGACACGTGTCACACCTGCGCAGAGTCGACCGCCGAGTAAATCGGTTTGGGTTCAGATCCGGAACTCGAAGCGCGCACCACCAGTCGTCGACGCTGTAAGGGTGACCTCCCAGCCGTGAGCTTGGGCGATCCGGCGGACGATTGCCAACCCGAGTCCGCTACCCGATCCGCTCGCAGTCTCGCCGGCTTCGAACATCGACTCGCGGTCGGCTTCCGGCACGCCGACGCCGTCGTCTTCGACATAAAAGCCACCATCGTCTAAATCGCCGACAGTGATCATAATCTCGGGAGCCATGGCTGCGTCGTCGACCGGATCTGGCTCGTCGGCTGTTGGTGTGTCGACCGCTAAGCCATGTTCAACACTGTTTCGAAACAAGTTTTCAAACAGACGTTTGAGCCGCTGGCGGTCGGCTTCGACTGTGGCGGTCGTCTCAATGCTGCAGTCGGCGAGATCCGAGCCGGCGGTCTGCCAAGCAGTTTCGGCGAGTTCGTCGATGCCGATTGTTTCGGGGTCGGTTACCTCATGGCCACCGCGAGCCAACGCGAGTGAGTCCTCGATGATTTCGGTCATTCGCTCGTGGGCAAACTCGATCTGGTCGACGTGTTCGTCATCAAGGTCGTGGCTGGCTTTCAGTAGTTCGATTCGGCCTCTGGCGACAGTGAGCGGGCTTCTGAGATCGTGTGAGACGATGCTGGCGAACTCTTCGAGCCGCTCGACCTGCCGTTCGAGCTCCTGTTCGCGGCGTCTGGTCCGTCGACGCTCAACATCATAAAAGCCGAACGCCAGCCCGATAACCGCACCGCGGGCGACGCCAGCGTTCAGCGTCTGTAGCGTCCGGTGGACGACAGCACCCTCATCGAACTGCGAGTACAGACTCAGGAATTCGAACCCACCGAGAAACGCACTCCCGGCCAGACACCACAACATCAGCCGAAACATCTCGGTGTCGGGCGTACGGTCGGCCCACGCCCAGTAGCTCGCACCGACCAGTAGTGCCGAAAACAACAGCGGGACGACCGCCTCGGTCAGAAACACGAGTTCGCTTGTCGTCTCGCTGGTGATAATAAACCAGAGCGTCAACGACGCGGTCGCAACACCGAGGCCGGCGATCGCTCCCGCACTGAAACGACGCTGCATCTATCTGAATAGACGGACCAATCGCTAAAAGAATATCTCTTCGTGCTATCTATCTAAAATGTCGACAGATCGCCGTCGATAACCTGCCGGGTGATGTCGGTCACGTCGGCCAACTCGCGGTCGACGATCGTTCGAATCTCGGCGTCCACGTCCGCAAGCTCGACGCCGTCGTCGGTGACGACCTGTGCGTCGGCGACGTGCGGCTGGTCGATTGGTTTGCCGATCTGACTCAACAACCGAACTTGGAGATCACGAATGCCGTCGACCTCCGCCACCACGGATTCGGCAATCTCGGTCGAAAGCAGGTTGTAGATTTTGCCGATGTGGTTGACCGGATTCTTCCCGGAGGTCGCCTCCATGCTCATCGGTCGGTTTGGTGTGATCAGGCCGTTTGCCCGGTTGCCACGACCGACCGAACCGTCGTCACCCTGTTCGGCCGAGGTGCCGGTGACAGTGAGATAGATCGAGCCTTCGTCGAGATCGTCAGCGGTGTTGACGTCGACGCTGACTTCGCGGTCGGTGATCTCTTCGGCAAGCTCGGTGACGTATGCCTCAACGCGGTCGACCGCATCTGCGTAGGCCTCAATATCCTCGATGTAGCTGTCGACCATCGCGGCGGCAACGGTGATGTTGATGTGGTCGCCCTCACGTTTGCCCATGATTTTGACGTCCGGTCCCAACTCTGGGTTCTCGGCGACGTAGGTCGTGTTGAGTTCCTGTTCGGCCGTGTGGACGATCTGTTCGGTTTCCGTAAGCGGTGCGTGGCCGACACCGAAAGAGGTGTCGTTGGCCATCGGGACGGTCGCGCCATCCTCGCCGAAGACTTCCTGGAGGTCGCCAGATCCTTCGCCAAGTTTGACGTCGACAATGACGTCAGTGCCGTACTCCAGTTCGGGGATCTTCTCGGCGAGATACTCCCGAGCCGCCGCGAGCGCCGTCGAGTCGACGGGCAGCTGTTGGCCGTCGTACTCCTTGGTCGCGCGGCCGACGATCAAAATATAGATCGGCTCGACGACCTCACCGCCACCGAATGCGGGAGCCGCCCGCCCCGCCACCAGTTGGGTTTCGTCGGTGTTGTAGTGGAGCACTTTGCCGACGCGATCCAGATACAGCTGTGAGAGTGCCCGAGAGACGCTTTCGGCAATACCGTCGCTGATCGAATCCGGATGCCCGATCCCCTTCCGTTCGACGATCTCGACCGACTGGTCTTCGACTGCACTGCGGTCGAGTTCGCTAACCTGAATATTCCGACTCATATCCGGCCCTTCGGAGGCACACATGCTATAACTTGCGGAAACCTATGGTGGACATAAAATAACTACGAAGCATATCAACCCTCGACAGCGAGCAACAGTCCGAGATATGAGGTCCGGATCTGCTCGTCAGCCTCAAGTCCTACCTTCGAAAGCAGCCCGACTGCGCCCTCTCGGACGGCTTCGAGTTCGGATTCATCGGCTTCCTGTTCAATCTCGATGAACTCTCCGAGCCCAGCGACGCTGTCGAGTGTAATCGTATACCCCTCCAGCGCGTAGAACACCCGATCCTTTTCAACCGTGGCGGCTGGCTCGAAGCCCAGTCCATCAAGGATGCCAGCAAGCGCGTCATCGTCTGCGACGACGGTTTCGTGTTCCTCGCGGGTTTTCGATTCGCGTTCGACCAGCGGCCCCTTATAGGTGAGCTTGGTGACGGCCGCACCGTCGGCTGGCTCCTCGCGTCGAATCCGAAGTGCTTCGTCGGTTTCGGCGAACACCCGATGCGGTGCGTTGTAGTAGGTATCGACCTGTCGTCGGCTCTCAACGTAGTCTGCACCCAGTTCGTCGAGTCGCTCGCGGACCGTCGGGTGGTCGGCCCGAACTTTGAGTTCGACTTCGTACATACTAGGCCGTGGCTCCCGATCAAAAAGAGTCTGTGGCTCGGCCGCCGCGAACCGTGCTTCTTAAGGGTGTCTCACCAGTTGGTCGGAGTATGAGTGATGAACAGGCCGAGGCCGACAGTGCCGCGGCTGATGAGTCTGCTGCGGATGAATCGGCAACCGAAGACGAGGGGTTCACGCACGGTAACTTCGTCAAACTCGACTACACCCTCCGAACGACTGATGCGGACGACGTTGTCGACACGACGATTCTCGACGTCGCCGAAGAGGCTGGCATCGACACCGACCAACACGAGTTCTCTCCACGGACGATCATCATCGGCGAAGGCCACGTTTTCGAGTCGGTCGACGACGCACTCGTCGGCAGCGAGGTTGGCGACGAGGGAGCAGTTATCGTCTCGCCCGAAGAGGCCTTCGGCGAGTACGACCCCGATCAGGTCCGAACGATCAGCGCCGACAAAATCGACGAGGACGACCGCTACCCCGGTGCAAACGTCCGCATCGACAATCAGCAGGGCCACATCGAGACGATCATCGGCGGGCGCGCACGCGTCAACTTCAACCACCCGCTGGCCGGCGAGGAACTCGAATACGAGTACGAAGTCCTCGAGGAAGTCGACGACGATGAGGGCAAAGCCGAAGGCATTCTCGGCATGTACCTCCAGCACGCTCCGCCGCTTTGGATCGAGACCGACGAGGTCGAAGAGGAAGTCCCTGTCGACTCAGATGAGGACGACGAGGACAGCGAGCCTGAGTTCGAAACCCAGACAGTCGAGAAAGTGACGCTCTACATCGAATCGACTCCACAGCTGACGATGAACCAGCAGTGGATGATGTCCAAAGGCCAGATTGCCCAAGAGATCATCTCGAAAACGGGTGTCGACCGACTCGTCGTCCAGGAGATCCTCGACGGTGCTGGCGGCGGCATGTTCGGCGGCATGGGCGGACTCGGTGGCCTCGGCGGCGGCGATGTCGAAGAAGCACTTGAGGATGTCGACCTCGACGACGTCGAGATCGACGCCGACGAACTCGCCGAAGAGATCGAAGACGAAGCTTAAGGCGACGACTACCGACAGCCATTTTTATATTTCAACGCTGGTGAGAGAGGCCAATGGATCTCGACGATGCGCAGACTGATCTGACTGTCGCGGCAGCGGTTGCCGGCTGTACGGTCGCCGTCACGCTGATTCTCGAATACGTCTTGGCTGTCGAGGCCTCGGTGCTTCTTCGGCTATCGCCGCTTGTCGTCTACGTCGTCTACCAGTTCGGCCACGAACGACTTCCTGTGCGTTTCGATCAGCCGTTGCTGTGGGTCGTGCTAACTGCAGTTGTCGGGATCACAGTCATCCTCATCGCTGTCTGAGTTCTCCGGTGTCGACGACGCGGCACTGACCGAGAACCAACACAAAAGTATTGCCCATATACTTATCAGTGACACATCTGATGTTGGGCTATGCGCGTCCTCCAGCGATTCAAAACCGGGCTGATACTCACCCGTGATAGTCTGGCAGTGCTCCGGAACCACCCTGACCTTGTGCTGTTTCCACTGATCAGTGGACTCGCTACGCTGCTGTTCGGGGTAGTACTGTATCTCACAGTTTTCGTCGGTGGAGTGCTCGGCGGGGGCCTTGAGTATGTCGCGCTGTTCGGCCTGTATTTCGTGACAACGTTTGTTGCCTCGTTTTTCACCGCCGCGCTGGTTTCGTCGGTTGAGGATGCCTTTCACAACCGGAACCCCACGCTCCGTGGCGGCATCGCTGCCGCTTGGAACAAAAAGACCGAGCTGGCCGTCTGGTCGGTGATCTCGGCAGTCGTCGGTGTCCTGTTGCGCTCGCTGGAGCGCTCGGATTCCGCGCTCTCGCGGATTATCGCCGGCTTCTTCGCGCTCGGCTGGACAATCACGACGTTCTTTGTCATCCCCGTGATCGTTTTCGAAGATGTCTCAGTCAGCGAGATGTTTTCGAAAAGTGCCGGAACCTTCCGGGAGACGTGGGGCGAGACGTTTTCGTCGACGCTCGGGATCGGGCTGATTCAGTTCGCACTCTGGGTTGTCGGCATGGCGCTGGTCGTCGCTGTCGGCGGGTTGTTGTTTATGATCCTGCCGGCGGTCGGCACCAGCACCGTTATTCTCGGAGGGGTTGGACTCACAATCTGTGTGTATCTCATCGGCCAAACCGTCCAAGGAATCGCGAAAACGGCACTGTACGTGTATGCTGCCGAGGGACTGATTCCCTCGGAGTTCGATAACTTCGATTTCGAAACGATGGGCGGCAGAACCCATTCGGCGAACCGTGACTCGCCGCCGGTGACCGCACCCAAATAACTGCAGTAGTCGACGCCTACTCCGCGGTTTGCAACTGGCTACTGGTCGGGCTTCGGCTCAGTCGTAATTCCTGGTTCGTTGCTAGCAATGATGATGACTTGATCGGTGATGTCTTCCATCGTATTGGCGAGTTCGTCGAACAGGATCGCAAACTCTCGGTACAGCAACGGGTGGTCGATCTCATCGTCGGCAAACGCTGTCGAAATCACCTCGTTGCGGATCTCATCACACGCAGACTCCATTGCACGGACGGTTTCGATATCCTCGGTGAGATCGGTCGACTCGTCTGTGCGGCTCATGGCGTGGACGAAGTCGACGACGACCGACTCAAGGGCATCCAGTCCGTTTTCGATCTCATAGCCCATCTCGTGGAGCCCCTCATAACAGGCGTTGTCGTGGGGCGGCCGCATCATCAACAGTTCTTGGGCGATGCGTTCGGTATGGTTGGCGATTACGTCTAAGGTGCCGTAGAAACTGATCAGCTCTGAGGCGTTGAAATGCACACGACTGTTGAGCAGGCCGATTTCGTCGGGGCCCGCGTTAGTGATCGTCCCGTTGATCTCTCGGTTGAGCCGATCACACTCGCTTTCGATCTCCGCAATCTCCTCAAACGTCGACTCGTAGTCGCCGTCGGTGGCATACTCGTCGAGAATCTCGGGGAGTAGCGCGACACAGTCTGTCAAACGGTTCAGATACGTCTCGGTTTGGGCGTCGAGTTCGTCGCCAAACGTCGGTCCTGCAGCCATAGTTGGTAGGTGGACCGACGAGCGTCCGAAGTTAATATGTGTCGGAGCCTGTATGACAGCGGTCAGATTACGTCCATCGCATCAAGCCGTTCAGGTAGATACGTCTCGGTGACGAAATCAAGCCCACGAGCAGCAAGCGCCTGCTGTTCGGCCTTCTTACCGATTTCGAGCTGGAGTTCGATCTGTTCGGTCCAGTACTCCGTCTGGTAGCGCGGATCGGTCAACTCGGATTCGAGGGCGTTGATATCCGAATCCGCCAGCGGATCGGTCGGTAGATCGTACTCGACGATGTCGCTGGGCTGGATTCCGATGTATTCTGCTTCAGGTGTTGCCAGATACTCCGAAAGATGGGCGGATTTAATCGACCCGTAGGCGACCGAACCATAGATCCGGTAGGACCACGGATCGCCGTCACAAAAGACCGTGACGGGCAAATCGAGTTCATCATGGAGTCGTTTGATGATCCGCCGGGTTGCGCGAGCCGGCTGGCCCTTCAGGTGGACCACCAGGCAGTTGTACTGCTCGTCGAACCCGTTTTCAATGAGTCGATCACGCATCCCGCCGGTCTCGACACAGAGGACGAAATCGATGTCAGCGTCGAGAAATTCGATGGTGTCGGGATTGTTCGGGATCTGATAGCCACCTTCGCCCACGTCCTTTTGACAGTGGATTTCACGCTCGCCGCGGCGGGTCTGTTCGCGGAGCAGGAGTGGGCCCATCAGTGTCGCACCCGACTCCTCGGGTCGCATGTGGAAATCCTCACGGGTGACATGCGAGACGATCTCCAAATCTTCGATCAACTGGTTGGACTCGTCTTGGTCCGAGAAGTGGGCCTCCTTGTTGTCCCACGATTCCGAAAGGTAGTACAACTCACGCAGCGTCGACGAGCGATCCTCATCGAGTTGGTTGGCCAGAAACTCGATAGTATAGACCGCCTTGAGGAGCTTCCGCGCTCCACGGACGGAGTTGGCCGACCGCGAGGAGGTGCGATCACCGTACACCCACACTCCCGAATCTTTGTCGTACTCGATGTTGCTTTTCGTTCGGGTCGGCAGCGTCATCTCGGGGATCTGGCCGCCGGCAAACTGGTCGTAAAACTCCGCCGCAAGGTCGATGAGCTGTTCTCTGGCTCGTTGTTCGTCGGTTTGTGTGCTCATTGGATTAGGCGTTCAGGGTTAGTTTCTCGTCTTCGATTCCGTCGACGGTGATATCGAAGTCAGCTCCATCCTCGATTGAATAGCTGAGTTCGGCTTCCTCACCGGCCGAAACGGCTGGCGACCACTGGATGTACCACTCGCCGTCGAGATCAACCACACTCGCATCACCGTTGAGATCCTGTGGCTCGATGCTGACGATTTCGGTGATCTCCGGTGTCTCGCTGCGATCTGAGTAGTTTTCGACGGTCAGCGTGACGGTTCCGTTTTTGATCTCGCGGTCGATACAGAGGTTGTTCATAATCCGACCCATCGCCCCCTCGATGTTGGGCCGCTCTCGACCGGTTACCTCGGCGACCTTGTCGGCCATTTCGGGGAGAATCCGACTCAGGACGTCCTGTTTTTCCTGTCGCTTCTGCAGTGAGCGCCGTTTGTTGAGGTAAGATTTGAGTTCGCGGGCAGCCTCACGGATCGCCAACTCGATTTCGTCTTCGATGGCCGGAATGTTGGCGAGCGCGTCCTTCGATTCGCTCGTGAAGGGGACGTTCGTTGAGGCGACGTGGACCATGAGGACCGCAGGACCGTTCGGAATCCCGCTGCCGCCGGGTTGGTCAAGTCGGTAGTTTCGCCAGCCGATTGACTTGACGACATCGGTGATCGCACACGCGCCCTGCTGGTAGACCAGCGGGACACGGTTGGCAAACCGCAAGAGGTCGACGCTGCCTTCGGCTTTCAGTTCGCCGCCATACGCAATTCCGGCCTCGACGATGAACGGGTCGCCGCCGTGGACATCCGCATCGCGTGTGGCTGCAGCATAAAAGTCGGCCTCATACTCCTTTCGGAGCCCGGCCTCAACGAGTTCGGCGGTGATCGGCGACAGACAATCGGTAGGTGGGGCGAGAATGTTCGTCTCGCGCATTGCCTCCAGCAACTCACTGGCAGTATCGCGGCTGTCGGCGATTTCGCGGACCTTCGGTGGGTCGTCCGGAACGGTTCGGGCGGTCTTCCAGAGGGCGTCGACGATGTTTTTTCGCGCCGTCTCGCCGATAGTCACGTCGTCGTACTCGACGGTTGCATCCGCGGCGTCATCGACCAACGTCTGGAGTTGCTTGTGCGTGATTCGGAACGTCGAGCCGTCCAGATTGGCAACCCGGCGTGCAATCCGTTCGGCCAGTGCCTGGACGGTCGCGTCGTCCTTTCGGGTGCTGGTAGCCTCGTCGACCAGCGCGTAGATTGCGGGTGTGAGCCGGTCGATCTCATCTTCTTCGTCGAGTTCGAAGGCGGTGAGATCAGCCCAGACGGCTTCGACTGTGTTTTGTCTGACGGTCGAGCCAAAGGTGCGGCCCGTCTCATCCTCAACACTGTCAGCGATGTTGTCGACGATCTCGACCAGCTCGGAGTGGGCGGTTCGTTCGCGGCTCGTCAGCACGGAATCAATCTCGCCGGCGAACGATTCGGTTGCGTCAGCACCTTTGTTCGAAACCGCCGCGGTGACAGCCGCCGAGAGGTCGACGTTGAGTGTGGGTGTCGGCCAGGAGAGTTCGCGACCGTAGTGGCGGTCTCGGAAGTTGTCGATGACCTTGCTGGCGGTCTTTTTGCCGACGCGGGTGAATTCCTCTTGGAGAAAGCCCGAAATCGAGTAGGATTCAGTCGCTGCCAGCATCTTCAATAGTGTACCGAGTTCGACTCCGTGGGGGTGTGGGCGGATCTCACTGGTTTCGGCAGGCAGTTGGTCGGTTCCGCGTTCGAACTTCAGGGGTGCGTCTAGGCCCGGTTCGCGGAGTTCGATGCGGGCATGCGGGTTGACGACCGCAGTGTGTTTGATGTAGTCGTGAAGCTGCTGGCGTGCCCGCATGTTTGCCTCCATCTCCAATTCGATTCGCGTGCCGTGGGTCCGGTCCCATGTGGTTGATTTCGAGTCACGAATTTCGGGCTCGTTCGTATCAGTATCAATAATCAGCTCGAAGTACTCCGCCTTGTCTGCTTCTTGGGTTCGGCTCGTGATTTTGGCAGGCTTCCCACTGGTGAGTTGCGAATAGAGCACGGCCGCCGAGATGCCGATCCCCTGTTGACCACGGCTCTGTTCGCGGGCGTGAAACCGCGAGCCATACAGCAGTTTCCCGAACACTTTCGGGAGCTGTTCTTTGGTGATACCGGGGCCGTTGTCTTCGATAATCAGTCGGTAGTAGTCGCCGACTTCTGCGATCTCGACGTAGATGTCGGGCCGAAAACCGGCTTCTTCGGTCGCATCGAGAGCGTTGTCGACGGCCTCTTTGACCGCCGTCACCAACCCACGTGCGCCCGAATCGAAGCCGAGCATATGCTTGTTTTTCTCGAAGAACTCGGCGATAGAGATCTCGCGTTGGCCTTTGGCCAACTCTTCGGCAATCCCCTCGTCAGCACCGAGTTCTGCCTGGAATGACGTCATTCTATACAGAATGGAATCTCTGCGGGCATTAAAACCTGTTCGGGACGGCAACCCAAACACCCCGAGCCGGCCGTGACTGGAACTGCTGTGTGATTCCGTAACACACAATACAAACCAATTTACAGTTGTTACGCCCGCGCGTGCGAGGGCTTTATGCCGGCCGAACGACTACACTGACTAAGTTCTATGTCAGGCGAAAACGAATACGGGGCCGGACAGATTCAGGTCCTCGAAGGGCTTGAAGCCGTCCGCAAACGGCCGGCGATGTATATCGGCTCGACGGATGGCCGCGGCCTCCACCATCTCGTCTACGAAGTCGTCGACAACTCTATCGACGAGGCACTGGCTGGCCACTGTGACCAGATCGACGTGACAATTCACGATGACGGTTCGGTCTCAGTCTCCGACGACGGCCGCGGAATCCCGGTCGACACCCACGAGCAGTACGACCGACCCGCACTCGAAGTCATTATGACCGTGCTGCACGCCGGCGGGAAGTTCGACAACAAATCCTATCAGGTCTCTGGGGGGCTTCACGGCGTTGGCGTCTCAGTCGTTAATGCGCTGTCGAAATCCCTCGAAGTCGAAGTCAAACGCGACGGTCATGTTTGGGCACACCGGTTCGACCACGGCGAACCCGAAGCTGGCGCATTCGAGCGGGTCCGACCGATGGACGACGAAGAGACAGGCACGACGATCCGGTTTTGGCCCGACGGCGACATTTTCGAGACGACTGATTTCACCTACTCGACGCTTGCCAACCGACTCCGCGAACTTGCCTTTTTGAACTCTGGGGTCACTATCGTCCTCGAGGACAAACGCTCCGGCGAACACGAGCAGTTCCTGTATGAGGGCGGCATTCGAGAGTTCGTCGGCTACCTTAACGAAACCCGAACGCCGATCCACGAGGACGTCATCTACTTTGCAGACGAAGAAGACGACATCCAAGTTGAGATCGCCATCCAAGCGACCGACGAACTCCAAGGCTCAGTCCACGCGTTTGCCAACAACATCAACACCCGTGAAGGCGGTACCCACCTCACCGGATTTAAGACTGCACTCACACGAGTCGTCAACGACTACGCCAACGAACACGGACTGACCGACGATCTCGACGAAAACCTCAAAGGCGAAGACGTGAGGGAAGGCCTAACTGCGGTTATCTCGGTGAAACACCCGGATCCACAGTTCGAGGGCCAAACCAAAACCAAACTTGGCAACAGCGAAGTTCGGGGAATTGTCGAGAGTGCAACCCACCAGCATCTCCGAACGTATCTCGAAGAAAACCCCGAAACCGGCCGTTCGGTCGTCAGCAAGGCCGCTGAGGCCGCCCGCGCCCGCAAAGCAGCCAAAAAGGCCGAAGAGCTGACTCGCCGGAAAAGTGCCCTTGAGTCGACCGCGCTGCCCGGCAAACTCGCCGACTGCCAAACACGCGATCCGGCCGACAGCGAGCTGTTCGTCGTCGAGGGTGATTCCGCAGGCGGCAGTGCCAAACAGGGCCGCGACCGGCACAATCAGGCAATTTTGCCTATTAAGGGTAAGATTCTCAACGTCGAGAAACACCGCCTGGATCGGATTCTCGAAAACACCGAGATTCGCGCGCTGATCACCGCAATCGGTGCGGGCATCGGCGAAGAGTTCGATATCGACGAAGCCCGGTACCACAAGATCATCATCATGACTGACGCCGACGTCGACGGCGCGCACATCCGAACCCTGCTGCTCACGCTGCTGTACCGCCATATGAAGCCGCTGATCGAGGCGGGCTACGTGTACGCAGCCCAGCCACCACTGTACCGGGTTCGGTACCGCGGCAACACCTACGATGCAATGACAGAGGCGGACCGCGACCGGATCGTCGACGAGAAATGCAACGGCAACCCCACGCAAGTCCAGCGGTTCAAAGGACTCGGTGAGATGAATCCCGACCAGCTGTGGGAGACGACGATGGACCCCGAAAACCGAATTTTGAAGCGGATCACCATTGAGGACGCCGCAGCCGCCGACCGAATGTTCTCGGTGCTGATGGGCGATGCCGTCGAGCCACGGAAACAGTTTATCAAAGACCACGCGACCGAAGCTGAATGGGTTGATATATGAGCGCAGATCTCCCTGACAAACCAGACGTAGCCGCAGCCAGAATCGAGACCGCCCGGATCGAAGACGAGATGGAGCAGTCGTATATCGACTACGCCATGTCCGTTATCGCCGGCCGCGCGTTGCCAGACGTTCGGGACGGACTCAAACCCGTCCACCGCCGGATTCTGTACGCGATGGACGAAGCCGGCGTCTCGTCGGGGTCGGCCCACCGCAAAAGCTCCTCGATCGTTGGCGAGACGATGGGTGATTACCACCCACACGGCGACAGTGCAATCTACGATACACTGGCACGGATGGCCCAGGATTTCTCGATGCGGTATCCGCTCGTCGACGGCCAAGGGAACTTCGGTTCTGTTGACGGCGATCCGCCGGCTGCGATGCGGTATACGGAGGCCCGGATGGCTCCGATGGCCGAGGAGCTGCTCGAAGACATCGACAAGGA
>PWFE01000035.1 GCA_003554115.1 Haloferacaceae archaeon
ATCGCCTCGATTATCGCTCCCTCGTTCGAGCCCCACGAGATGACCAGCGTGTCGCTTTCGGGGTCGCCGAACTCGCGTGGGCTCCAGTCTTCTTCGGTCTGGGCAGTCTCGACCTTTTTATTTCGCTTGTCGACCTGCTTGATTCGCATCTCGCCGTCTTCGGTTCGTCGACCCAACTCGTCGTGTTCGAGGCCGGTCGTCATATGCGCACCCTCTGCGGTGCCGGGCACTGCACGCGGACTCACCCCGTCGTCAGTGAGTGCGTGGGGTTTGAACTGGCCCTTTTCGTTTTGCCATTCGCCAATCGTCTCATCGTCGACGAGTTTACCCCGGTCGATTTCGACGGCATCCATATCGAACGCCTCCGGCGGGAACGTCTGTTCGGTGACTGCCAGCGCGAGATCACCCGTCAGGTAGACCGGAATCTGGTACTTTTCGGCCAGATTAAACGCCTCGACTGTTTTCCAGAAACACTCATCAATCGTTGTCGGTGCGAGCACGAAGCGCGGAATCTCACCGTGGCCGCCGTACAGCATCTGGTTGAGATCGCCCTGTTCCTGTTTGGTCGGCATCCCGGTCGACGGTCCCGAACGCATCACATTACAGATCACCAGCGGCGTCTCTGTCGTTGCGATGAGTCCGAAAGTTTCGGTCATCAAATCGATTCCCGGCCCGGAGGTGGCAGTCATCGAACGCGCACCTGCCCGTGCGGCACCGAGTGCCATGTTGATTGCCGACAACTCGTCTTCGGCCTGAATCACATGCCCGCCGTAGCGTTCGAGTCGACCCGTTAGGTACTCCATAACGTTGGTTGCTGGCGTGATCGGATACCCTGCGTAGAATCGACAGCCAGCCGCAATCGCACCCATGCCGATGGCTTCGTCGCCGTTAAGCAGGACATAATCGGCGTCAGTTGTTTCTAGGGAATACTCGAAATCGTAGTCGTACTCATCATGCACGTAGTCGCGGCCTGCGCGGGCGGCTTCCTTGTTGTTCTCGACCAGTTTCTGGCCTTTCGAGCCGAACCGTTTTTCCAGCGCGCTGTCGAGGTTCTCGATCGGAAAGTCGGCGACTGCACACGCCGCACCGAGCGCGACAACGTTGCGCATAATCGCGCCGCCAGCCTCCTCGGCGAGCCGCTTTAGGGGTACCTCAAGGCCAACCATCTCGTCTGGGATGGTGGCGTTTTTCATCGTGGTACGCTCGCTGTCGTAGATGATCACCGAGCCGTCGTGGAGTTCCGAGAGATTCTCCTCGATTGTTCGGGGTGTCAACGCGATGAGGACATCCAGTCGGTCGACGACGCTCTGGACCGGCTCGACGGACGTGCGGATTTTGTACGCCGTGTACCCGCCGCGGATACGTGAGGCGAAATCCTTTGAGGTGAACACGTGTCGACCGGCCCGTGAGAGCGCCTGAGCGAAGATTTTTCCTGTCGAGTCGATACCATCGCCAGCCTCGCCGCCGATGGCCCAGTTGAAGTCCGCAGGCATGCTATGGAATCGCTTTCCATCGGTAAACGAAAAGGCTTCTGAAAGGAACATTCAATATGATTCCTTCCAGTGTGAAATCACTGATTGTTACGAGACAGACGGTATGTAACTGTGTTATCTTGCGTGACATATGTGATCATGGAACGCAGAGTAGAGCGAAAGAAGGACCCTTTAGCCTACGGGCTCAATGGGACTGTATGGACGCGACGGTTACTGTTACCCACGCCGAGAACGTCGGCCCAGAGACGATTGCACTCCGCTTTGAGACGCCCGAGGGCTTCGAGGCCGCTCCCGGCCAATTCGTCAAGCTTTCGGCCAAAGTCGACGGCGAGTCGTACGCCCGATTTTACACACTCTCGTCGCCGGATGTCACCGACACCTTTGAAATAACGGTCGAAATCGATCCTGAATCGGCAGGCCCCTTTAGCGAACGGTTGGCTGCGCTCTCGGCAGGCGACACAATCGAGATGAGCGGACCGTTCGGCTCGGACTACTACGAGGGTGAACCACGCGTAGTCGTTCTCGCTGGCGGGCCGGGGATCGGCCCGGCGGTCGGCATCGGCGAGCGCGCACTGGCCGACGACGGTGAGGTAGCCATCGTCTACCAAGACGACGAGCCAGCCCACCAACAGCGCCTCACGGCACTCCGTGAGGCGGGTGCAAGCGTGACGATTACCGACGGCGAGCTCACCGAGGCCGTCGACAACGCAGTTACGACTACCGAAGCCGAACAGGTATTCGTCTACGGCTTCGGACCGTTCGTCGAAAAAGCGCGTGCCGCAATCGAGGCTGCTGGCGGCGATGTCGAGACACTCAAAGTCGAAAACTTCGGCTAACGCGTCGACACACTGTCGGTAGGCGCTGACTACTCAACGGAGGGGTTGTTTTCGACCGACGCGGGGTCAGGAAGTTCAGCGGGAACCACTCCAGTGATCTCGAACCGTGAGCCACCGTCGTCATCCATTGCGGTGATCTCCCAGCCATGGGCGTCGACGATTTTGGCGACGATAGCCAGTCCGAGACCGGATTCGGACTCGCGGGTATTGGCATCGAGCGGCGGTGGCTCGCCATCGAAGCCGTAGCCATCGTCGGCGATAGCAATCTGTGTTTCGGAACACTCGACAGTGACGGTCAACTCGGGACCACCGTGTTCGATACTGTTGCGATAGAGGTTTTCGAACACCTGCTGGAGACGCGGGGCGTCGGCTTCGATAACCGCCTTGCCTTCGAGGGCGAGTTCGGCATCACGGGTTTCGACCGCTTCCCAGGCGCGTTCGGCGATTGAGTGAACCTTGGTTGGGCCCACGAGATCGATCACCGCCCCTTTGCGCGCAAGCAACAGCATATCGTCGATCAGCGTCTGCATCCGGTCGTGGGCCCGTTTGACTGAATCAAGCACATCAATATCTTCGGTTTCGACCGCTTGGTCAATATAGCCCTGTGCCACACTCAGCGGGTTTCGAAGGTCATGTGAGACGTAGCCGGTGAACTCACTGAGCCGCTCGTTCTGTCGCTGGAGTTGGGCTTCGCGTTCGACTCTGACCATCGCCGCGCTGAGGCTCGTCGACAGAATTCGCAACAGGTCGACTTCGAGATCCGAAAACTCCCGCTGTTCGAGGGTGGCAGTTACCAGTACGCCGTACGACTGGACAGGGACGATGATTTCGGATTTGACCGCGGTATCCTCGTTGTAGCGATTGGGCTCGGACTGGACATCGTCGACAACGACGACCTCATCGGCCGCAAACGCCTTCCAGATCAGCCCCTCGCCGGATTCGAAAACGGGCTGGTGGTCGAAATACACATCCGACTGCTGAGTCTGGGCGACCGGCAACAGTGCGTCGCCTTCGGTGTCGTGTTGCCACAGTCCCGTCAGTGGCAACTCGAGAATGTCATCCGCAGCATCCATCGCCAACGCGGCGACCGCCGACTCGTCGTCCGCAGTCAAAAACGCCTGCGTCGTCTCTTGGAGCGCGCGAAGTTTCGACTCGGTCGAGCGTCGTTCGAGTTGGTAGCTCACCCATTTCGTCAGCACTTCGACGAACGCCAACTCGGTCTCAGTAAACGACCGCTCGCGAGCGAACGTGTCTCCAAAGTAGAGCGTGCCGTACAGCCGCCCGTCGATCGTGATCGTCCCGCCGAGATAGCAGGCCAACTCATGTGTTCGGTGTGGCGGTTCGTTGCCCCAGCCTTCTTCGGCTGCGTTTTCGACCGCGAACAGCGACTCGCGGCTAATCGTCTCTCGACAGTAGGTGTCGGCTACGGAGGTAGTTGTCCCTCGCTGTAGCGTCTCATGGCCGCCGTGGGCTGCGATTATCTCTTTGGTGTCGTCGTCGACTGTCGTCAGAAAGCCGTAGCTCAAGCCTAACCGCTCGCAAGTCATGGCTAACACGCGGTCGATCCGGTCGGCGAACGACAGCGTGGTGTCAGCCGAAATCTGATACAGCTGTCGGAGTGATTCGACGTTCTTTCGCAACTGTGCTTCGAGTCGTCGACGCTCGGTGATGTCTTGAACTGACCCGATAATTTCGACAACCTCGCCGTTGGCGTGTTTCGGCGAGCCGTGGATGCGGACCCATTTTTTCGTTCCGTCTGCGGTCCGCAACTGGGCTTCGAGGTCGACGGCTTCGCCCGCTCGTAGCTTGTCGAACGCCGCCCGAACCTCGCCGTTAGGGTCGGGATGATACTGGAGGGTGTTGGCAATCGTCGCATCGAAGTCGGCGTCGATCTCGTAGATCGAATACACCTCATCGGTCAACTCGATCGAGTCGTCGGTGAGATCCCAGGCCCATCCGCCGATCGTCGCCAGCTGCTGGGCCTGTCTGAACAGGTCGTTTTGCCGCTCCATCCGGCGTTGTTCGGCCAACTGCTCAGTGATGTCTCGGCCGACGCCGACGATGCCGACGATCTCACCGCTGGATTCACGGTATGGTCGACTCAGCAGGTCGGTCGTGTACGCAGGTGCCTCAACTGGATCGAACGTCAGCTGGGTGCGGAACTTCTCGCGGTCGCCCGCCAACAGCTCGGTGAGGCCAGCCTCGAACTCGGCGTACTGCTCGGCGTCCAGCAGCGACCGCTCGAAGACATCCTGCAGCGAGCGGCCGATCAGATCGGTTGCTGTAAGACCCATTCTGTCGACAACCTGATCGTTGACGTAGCTGATTCGTAGCTCCGGGTCGAACACCCAGCCGGTATCTTGCATCTGTTCGACGATTGCGCCGTGGAGCGCGGCAGTATCGACTGACTCCGCACCGGCGGTGTGAGTGATCGGCGTCTCGGTGCCGATTCGGGCTTCGAGTTCGTCTGCCGCCCCGGTATCGGCCGCAATGTAGCCATCGGCGGCCGTCACAAGCACGTTTCGAACGGCTGTTGGCGTATCAGGACCGGCGACCAGAAACGGGAGTGGAAACGCCGAGGGGAGTTCCTCAAGAATCGCGATCACATCACCGACTGCACCGCTTCGCCAGCGGTAGACAACTGCTTCGTACTGACGGACGGTCGTCTCTTCGGAGAGAGTTTCGACGGCATCGGTGTGGTCGACATCGAACCTCGACCAGAGACTGGTATAAAACGGCGACTGATCGGAACCGACAACATCGCTCGCAGGATCATAGACGAGTATCGGCTCTTTGTCGGTTTGCAAGTCGATCATTCGCGGTAGTAGTATCAAACTAACCGCTACCAAACTGAATAAACCCATTGGTATGTACAGCATACCGCCGCGCCTTCCTACAGAATCGACCGAAGAGCCGCTTTCTGTGGTCGTCTCTGGAATCTGTCAGAGCGTTGTGCCGTACATTTATCATTGACAATACAGACAGTTACAGCGTATGTCTGAGACAGATGTCGACCTTGAGGCCAGACTGGCCGAACAGGACTCTTTCGAGCCTCCCGAATCATTCCTCAAACAGGCCAACGTCACCGATCCCGGAATCTATCGGCAGTTCGAGGACAACTGGCCCGAGTGTTTCGAGCGGTGTGCGGATCTCCTTTCGTGGAGCAGCGACTACACTGCGGTCCTCGACGACAGCACTCCGCCATTTTATCAATGGTTCGTCGACGGCGAACTCAACGCCTCGGCGAACTGTCTGGATCGCCACCTCGCCGAACGTGGCGAGGAGGCTGCTATCGAGTGGGTCGGCGAGCCGATCGAAGAGGACAATCGAACCTACACCTACAGCGACCTCCACCGCGAGGTAAACGAGTTCGCCGCGGGGCTTCGGCAGTTGGGCGTCGAGGAAGACGACGTCGTAACCCTCTATATGCCGATGATCCCCGAGTTGCCGATTGCAATGCTGGCGTGTGCGCGGATCGGTGCGCCCCACTCGGTTGTCTTTGCGGGCTTTTCGGCTGATGCGCTGGCGACTCGGATCGACGCCGCCGACTCGGAGTATCTGGTCACCTGTGATGGCTACTACCGTCGGGGTGACCCACTCGATCACTTCAGCAAGGCCAGTGAGGGACTGGAAACCGTCGACCACACAGTCGAGACGGTGCTCGTCGAGCGACTCCCGAAGAAGGACGAAATCCCACACAATTGGACCGAACACATCCACAGCTACAGCAAACTGATCGAGAAACACGCCGGCGAAACCGTCGAGCCGGTTGACCGGAACGCCGAGGAGATGCTATTTCTCATGTATACGTCCGGGACCACCGGCCAACCGAAAGGTGTCAAACACACCACCGGTGGGTATCTTTCGTGGGCTGCGTGGACCTCGCATGCCGTTCTCGACGTCAAACCCGAAGACACCTACTTCTGTGCGGCGGATATCGGCTGGATCACCGGCCATTCGTATATCGTCTACGGCCCGCTCGCGCTCGGAACGACAACGATGATGTACGAAGGGACGCCCGACTACCCCGATCGCAATCGGCTCTGGGAGATCATCGAAGCATACGAGGCAACTCAGTTGTATACGGCGCCGACCGCGATTCGCTCCTTTATGAAGTGGGGCGCAGAGTATCCAGAAACCCATGATCTATCGAGCCTACGGCTGCTCGGGACGGTCGGCGAGCCGATCAATCCGCGGGCTTGGAAGTGGTACTACACACACATCGGCAACGAGTCTTGTCCCGTGGTCGACACGTGGTGGCAGACCGAAACCGGTGGGATGATGCTGACGACACTGCCGGCGATAGGCGAGATGAAACCCGGCACCGCGGGGCCACCTTTGCCAGGGGTGAGCGCGGACGTAGTCGACGTTCGTGGGAGCCCGGTTGGGGCGGGCGAGGCGGGGTATCTCGTCGCCAACAAGCCGTGGCCCGGGATGCTGCGGACTCTGTATAACAACGACGACCGTTTTGTCAACGAATACTGGCGGGAGTATTCGAACACCGACAGCGATGACTCTGCAGACTGGGTGTACTTCCCCGAGGACGGCGCAAAAATCGACGGTGACGGCTACATCACGGTGTTGGGCCGGGTCGACGACGTACTCAACGTTTCGGGCCACCGGCTTGGCACCATGGAGATCGAATCGGCCATTGTCGGCGTCGAGGGTGTCGCTGAGGCTGCGGTTGTCGGCGGCGACCACGAAATCAAAGGCGAGGCCGTCTATGCGTACGTCATCACCGAAGACGGCTACGAGGCGGGCGAGGACCTCCGAAAGGCGATCATCGAGGGCGTCGAAGACGCGATTGGCCCGATTGCACGACCCGAGGCCGTCGTCTTTACGCCTGAGTTACCGAAAACCCGCTCTGGCAAGATCATGCGCCGACTGCTCGAAAACATCGCCAACGGCGACGAGTTGGGCGATACGAGCACGCTCCGAAACCCCGAAATCGTCGACGATATCCAACAGAACGCCCAGCGTGAATAGTCACGACGCTGTCGTCTGTAAGCAACTACTACGTTGTTGGTAGTTGGTCACTACCACTACTTGTCTGTCGCGCCTTTTTGTCTGTAAATGTACCACAACATTCTGGTACCGACTGATGGCAGTGCTGCCGCCAAAAGCGCCATCAGCCATGCCGTCGACATTGCGAGCGTCTGTGAGGCGACAATCCATGGCTTGCATGTGATCCCAACTGCCGACCTTCGCATCCGGCCGAAAAGTAAGACCGCAAAACGCCTTGCGGCTGGCGAGTTCGATGCGGTTCCCGAGGCCCATACGTATGGCAAAAATGCGACCCATGAGGTTGTCGCCGCAGCCACCGAGGCCGACCTCCCGGCAACACAGGCGATTACTGCGGGACGGCCCTACGCCGAGATTATCGAGTATGCTCGCGAGAACGAGATTGATCTGATCGTGATGGGCCGACGCGGCCACACCGGGGTGGGACGGCTGCTGTTGGGCAGTACCACCGAACGCGTAATCAGAAATACCTCGATTCCGGTGTTGACGACTGATGTGACATAACTCAGTGGTCGACACGACGGGTACGTCTCGGACGAAAAGAGGCCGCTTAGGATGATTCGCCTTTGCGTTTGACGAACTCGAATCCACCGTCGTCGGCCTCACCGGTCGACAGCGTGTTGTCTTCGAGCGGTCGCGTTTCGCCATCGAGGTTGTCAGGATCGGCGCTGGCAGCCGATTCGGCGATCTGTTCGGCGTTCTGGAGATCGCTCACACCTCCGGTGCCAAGTACTGTTTCAGTGTCGTCTTGATCTGGTGCCGACAAGATTAGCGAGTCGGCAATCTTCTGGTAGGCCGTAGCCGCAGGGCTCTCAGGGTCGTACGCCGTGACGGGCTGGCTCATGTCTTGGGCTTCAGCGACCGTTGGATCTTCGGGCACCGAACCGATGAGGGTCGTCCCAAGGAAACTCGCCAGCCGATCCGGTGGTGGGGCCTTGCCGGAGCCTGCCCGGACGAAGACAACGCCGCCGACGGTGCCGTTGACGCGGCCGGCCAGCTCAATTGTCTTTTTCGCATCCCGGATCGAGGCCACCCGTGGCGTTGATACAATAATGACCTCGTCGGCGATTCGAAGTGGATAGATCGTCTCCGGCGAGACGCCCGCGGCGGTATCAAGAATCACCCAGTCGTAGGCTGGTCGGAGGCTTCGGACCACGGGTGCGAGCGCGGCAACGTTGATCGCGTTGAAATCAGCGAGTTCCGTTCCCGCCGGAAGAACGTGGAAGCGCTCGTCGACCGCATACAGTGCGTCAGTTGTGGTGACTGTCCCCGAGAGCACATCGTGGAGGGTTCGGTCGGGTTCGAACTGCAGGAAGTCGACGACGTTGGCCATCGCCAGATCCATCTCGACGATGGCGACCGTCTGGCCAGCCCCGGCGAGTGCAACACCGAGGTTGACTGCGGTAGTGGTTTTGCCAACGCCGCCTTTTGCGCCGGCGACTGCGAGGACACGGCCGTCTGCCATACCATCCGGTCGTGACGACAGCGATATAAATCCACGTTCTCGAAAATCACCGTTGAGAACAGCCTACAGGTAGGCCGCATCCCACTGGGTTGGCTTGCGTTCGTTGCCACACTCGGTACAGACGAGCCGACCCATGGGATCCATGCCGACGGCCGTACTCTCACAGGTTCCGCAGAGATACCCATAGCGGTCCGAACGCGATGGATCGGTGTACACAGGATACAGACCACCGCGTGAGCCACGCTCAGGATTGTCTGGGTCGATGTACAACTGCCTGCCGCTGTCAGTTACCGGCTCGGTCTGTGAGACCGAATCAAGCTCCTTGTAGTGGCGCGAAGTCGACTCTCCGACAGGGGTGTGGGTGTCTGTTGATGAGCGGAAATCCATGGTACCAAACACCACACCAAACTACTAAAAAGCACGCACATTCAGTAAAAATCTGAAATCTGTTGAGTAGGGTGTTTTTAACCCAGATAAAACTTTATATACTGGTGTACAAACCTGATTTATCTGTATGATTTAAAACCAACGACATCGGTCTGCCAGTAACACGCTATCAGTCGTGTGGTGGCTCCTCAGGGCCCGGCGAGGCGTCGTCGACACGGTCGGAGACGACTTTCACCGAGACGAGCAGGATCCCTAACACCAGCCCAATCGTCAGCGCGCCGTAGGCTGCCAACCCCAGCGGTGTGGCGGGAAACTCGATCAGAAACAGAAACCGAGGTGGGTTGATCTCGCCGACGACGGTTGCAGCCAGATAGCCAGCCACGCCAGTAAAGGCGACAATGATGAGATACAGCCCGACGACGACTCGTTGACCGCGCAGTCCGGAAGGCACGACTCAACGGTGTGGGTCCACTGAATTAGTGGTTTCGACCGTCGACCGACGCCGTTTTGCGGATCGCTCCCGAACGCCGCGTATGGATGACAGAGATCTGCTGGGGATCGTACTGGCCGGCATCGCACTGATGATGTTCGTCACCGGCATCGTGCTGGTGATGTAAGTCACGCCACACGCTTTTGTAGTGTCTACTTGCTTGCGGAACTCACTGACCTCGTCCAACTGAGCCGACGGCGAGAGAGCTCTGTTCAGTTTTCGATGGCCGAAAAAATTGATCGTGTCGACTACGCTTCGGGCTCGCTGTCGACGGATTCGTCGCTCGCAGTGGTTTCGGTGTCAGTGTCGGCGTCCGTCTCGCCGTTAGGTTGACCACCATCAGTTGCGACCTCCTCAGGTTCTTCGCCACCGTCGGTGGCGATCTGGGTTTCGAGCTTCTGGTTGAACCACTGCCATTCGACAGTGTTGACGCCGCTTTCTTCGAGATTCCATGGGTCGCCGCTTTCGACACGTTTGCCTTCGAACCATGAGCTAACCATGTTCCAGACCCAGATGAGCTGACCGACGAAGATGATCAGCGCGCCGATTGTTGCGATCTGATTGAGCGTGACGAACTGCGACAGATACGAGGCGTAGCGTCGTGGCATGCCGCCGTAGCCCAGCAGAATCATCGCAAAGAACGTGATGTTGGTACCAACCATCGACAGCCAGAAGTGGGCTTTACCGAGGCTGGCCTGATACATTCGCCCAGTGACAAGCGGGAACCAATAATAGATGCCCGCAAAGCCGGCGAAGGCGATCGCGCCCATCACGATGTAGTGGAAGTGGCCCACCACGTAGTAGGTGTCGTGCAAGACGAGGTCGACCGGGATCGATGCGAGGAAGACGCCGGTGACACCGCCGATAATGAAGTTCGAAACGAAACCGATACAGAACAACATCGGCGTGGTCAGGCGAATCCGGCCGTTCCACAGCGTCGTAATCCAGTTAAACGTCTTGACCGCCGAGGGAATCGCAATCGCCATCGAGACCGCCATAAAGGAGGCCCGAAGGCGTGGGTCGATGCCGGTTGCGAACATGTGGTGAGCCCACACACCGAACGAGAGCACACCGATGGCGAGCGTTGAGTACACAACGAATTTGAATCCAAACAGCTGTCGACCCGCAAACCGCGGCAGGACGTACGAAACGATTCCCATCATCGGCAAGACGAGAATGTAGACTTCAGGGTGGCCGAAGAACCAAAACAGGTGCTGCCAGAGCAGCGAGCCACCGTCGGTGAGGAAGAAGGCCGTCCCGAAGTTCCGGTCGGCAAGCAACATGACGAGTGCGCTACCCAAAAGCGGGAAGGCGAACAGAATGAGTCCCGACTGGGTGAGAATCGTCCACGAGAAGATATCGAGATTTGCCCACGTAACCTCGTCGCCACGCTGGGTGAAGATTGTCGCAATGAAGTTAATTGCGCCCATCGTCGCAGCAACCCCAGAGAGGTGCAGGCCAAGCAGCATCATGTCGACGCCCGCCCCACCGACTTGGTCGCCGCCGACGCCGGCCGACAGTGGGGTGTACATCGTCCAGGCGGTCTGGGCGGGTTCGAACAGGCCGAGCGGCTGGGCGAAAAAGCCTGCCCAGATCATCAGGGCTGCCGGCGGCAGCAGCCAGAAGGCGATGGCGTTGATCCGGGGGAACGCCATATCGTCCGCGCCAATAATCAGCGGAATGAGATAGTTGGCGAACGCCGCGATAATCGGCGTACCGAACAGAAACAGCATCGTGATGCCGTGGCTCGTCATCAACGAGTTGTACATCTGTGCGCCCATCAACGAGTTTGTCGTCACCAGATCAATCCGCATGGCGACGACCATCAGTCCACCGACAACGAACGCAAAAATCCCATACAGCCCGTACAGAATGCCGATATCCTTGTGGTCGACGGTTGTCAACCAACGAATGAGTCCGGCTGGCTTTTCTTCTTCGACATATCCTGAGTCCTCGACAAAAGAGCCACCTCCACCCACGGGACTGTAGGATCGCCAGTTTTCGATCCGTGTGAGCCACGTGGCGACGGCGACGAGGAATATCCCCATCAACACCGTCAGGACGATTTGCGCACTAATATCCATACACTGAGTCTGGTATTGCAGGGTAAAGAATGGTTCGACTATCGAATCAAACGCTCACCACTGTCAGCACGGGCTATTCGTTTGTAGCCGCTGTGTCGTCTTCGCTGTCCGTCTCGTCATCACCCTCGTCATCACCCTCGTTGTCGCTATCGGCTTCAGTATCGACTCGGGTGTCGACCCCGTCGTCGCTCTCAGTGTCGACCTCACCCTCGCCGTCCGGCTCCACGGAGGCATCAGCAGTCTCCGTATCTTTGGCTGCTACGTCGCTGTCGCCATGTTCGTGGATCGGTTGGGCCCCTTCGAGGCCGGCTTGGCCCTGTGGATAGACGGTTGCCCGTTTTTCATCGCCAGCGATGGCTTTGCCCGAAACGTAGGTCAACACGGCAAGGGCGACGAACATGCTGCCCATGATTGCAAGCATCAGTCCTGAAAAGCGAGGATCGAATCCCCACGGGTCGTACAGCACGAACGCAGCGATGAAAAAGAAGATGATCCCTAATGGAATGAAGTTCACCATCAGATCGAGGATCGTCTCTTTGTCGAAGATTTCGGCTTCCATACCAGACGGTGGGGGAGCCCGCCCAAATAGGTTAGTGGTTTCAGACTGGCAGTTGGCGCTTTGGCACAAAGAGCTTGCCAGCGACGACTCCTGCCAGTAGGATCGCCCCGCTTGTAATCAACGCGTACGCGCGGAGGGTGAGGTCGACGCCGACCTGTGTGTCGCCGTACAACACGCCAGCGCCTGCGAGAAACAGTAGCCCGGCCATCACCGACAGTGCTGTCCACGGTTTGGCGATGTAGCCGGCCTCCTGAAGAATACCGGCGATACAGCCACAGAACAACAGCAGGCCACCGACAGCTACCGGAAAGATGTTGAACACGAGCCCCAACTCGGAGATCGGCACCCCGAGTGCGATAAACAGTGGCCACGGGCTCGCCTTCCGGTACTGCTCGCTGAGCCCTGGTGTCTCTTCCATACTCCGTAGATGTGATCCACCCTAAGAAACGCTTCGAAACACCAGCCAACCGACCTTACTGAATGTTGAGTCCCTGTCGACTCAAGAATGCTGAGACGGCCTTGATTTCGACAGGACTGCCGATAATCCGACACCAGTCGTCACCGTCGACAACAGAGACCGTGAACTCGGTCGTCACCTGCTCGCGGAGGCCGTTGAGTGACTGAGAGGGCAAGACGATCTGTGTGCTATCGCGGAGACTGGCGGGGTTCGGCATGCCGACGGTCTAGACGTTCTGAGAGTGACATATAATCGTATCGAAGTCTGTCTACTCGCCCCCAGCGGAGCCAAACTCGCCGAGTCAACAGGTTTTTCGACGGCGACGGCCGAGTGGCTCCTAATGGGACTGGAGGAGGAGATCGAATCGATCCGCGAGGAAATCGCTTCGACGCCATACAACAAGTCGACCGAGGCCCACGTCGGCCGGCTGAAGGCCAAGCTCGCGGAAAAAAAAGAGAAACTACAGAACCAGTCATCCGCGGGCGGTGGCCAAGGGTATGCCGTCGAGAAACACGGCGATGCCACCGTCGCACTCGTGGGCTTTCCCAGCGTCGGCAAATCAACGCTGATCAATGCGATGACCAACGCCGACAGCGAAACTGGCTCCTATGAGTTTACGACGCTTGATGTCAACCCGGGAATGCTCAAATACCGTGGGGCCAACATCCAAATTCTCGATGTGCCCGGCCTGATCGAGGGTGCAGCCGACGGCCGTGGCGGCGGCCAAGAGGTGCTCTCTGTCGTTCGAACGGCCGATCTGGTCGTCTTCATGCTTTCGGTGTTCGAAATCGAGCAGTACGAACGCCTTTGTGAGGAACTCTACTACAACAAAATCCGACTGGACAGCGAACCGCCGAGCATCCACATCCGCAAGCGGCACAAAAACGGCATCCAGGTCAACAAAAGCGACAGCGTTGAGCTTGACGAACAGACCATCAAGGACGTCCTCCGCGAAAACGGCTATGTGAACGCCGAAGTGACTGTCCGGGGCAATCCCTCTATCGACGAACTCATCGACGGCATGATGGACAACCGAGTGTACATTCCCTCGATTGTTGCAGTCAACAAGGCTGATCTGATCGATGAATCCTACCTCCCGACGGTCTACGAAAACCTCCGTGAACACGACATCGACCCAGAAGAGGCGACATTCATTTCGGCTGCAAAAGAGAAAGGACTCGATGGGCTTAAAGAACGCATCTACGACACCCTTGGATTGGTGCGTATCTATATGGACAAACCGGGAAGAGGCGTCGACTACGACGAGCCACTCATGCTGAAATCAGGCGACACCGTGGGCGATGCCCTCACGAAACTCGGCGGCGAGTTCGAAGAACGGTTCCGGTTTGCCCGTGTGAGTGGCCCGAGTGCGAAACACGACGAACAGCAGGTCGGCACAGAGCACGAGCTGGTCGACGAAGACGTGTTGCGAATTATTACGAGTCGATGAGCCGCCTGTCGACGCCGGCCGCGCTGGTCGCCGTCTGTGGGCTGGCTCTCGTCCCATGGGTTGGCATTCAGAACGTCGGCGGTGATCTTACTTTTGTGATGTCGTGGGGATTGGTCAACACGAACCCATTGCATGCGCTGTGGCTCACCGAGTATTTCGGTGTGACTCCGGGCTTTGAGACACTACCGTGGTCGCTTCAAGTTTGGCCCATCGCGTTCGGCTTCTACGCTGGTGCAGTTCTGAGTGCGGCCGGTGGTGTCGTCGTCGACCGCGAAGACCCCCGGATTACGGCGGGGCTGCTCGTGTTGTCGGCAGTTGGGTCACTGTTCGTCTGGCAAGGGCTCGTCGCTCGCGGCGTCACCGGAGCCGTGCCGATTAGCGTCGTTGCGACAGGGGTTGTCGTCTGGTGGTTCTACTGGCCAGTAATTCGGGAGCAGGGTGTCGCCGGCCAAGTTGAGTAGCCACTGCCTACCCCGAGCAGTCGACCGTTTTATGTCCGGTATCCTTTTCGACCCAGCGACTAACAGTGAGTGTGTATGACTGGACTCTTTGATCACGTAATGCTGCGCGTCAGCGACCTTGCGGAATCCGTTGAGTGGTACCAGACTCACCTCGATTACGAGGAAAAAGACCGCTATGAGGGCGATGGCTTCACCATTGTCTATCTCGGCCCCGAGGACATGCACGAAGACGGCGCAATGCTTGAGCTCACCTCGAATCACGGCGAAGACGTCGACGAAGTCGGCGACGCCTGGGGACATATTGCCGTACGGGTACCTGAGGATGAATTAGAGAGTCGCTACCAGCAGTTGATGGACGAGGGCGTCGACGACTATCGAGACCCCGAATCCTGCGGTGGTCGGTATGCGTTCGTTAAAGACCCCGACGGCCACGAAGTCGAGATTGTCAAACGCAACTACGGTGCGGTGTGGTCGATTGACCACACGATGATGCGCGTCGAAGACGCCGATGAGGCTCTGGGATACTGGACCCGCAAATTCGAGTACAAAGAACCCCGCTCGCGGTGGGAGGCCAGCTCGTTTGCCAACTACTTCATGGGCCCCGAAGACGCCCCCCAAGAGGCGATGTGGCTTGAGCTCACCTACAACTACGACGGCCGAGAGTACACGATGGGCGATGCATGGGGCCACCTCTGTGTTCGCGTCGACGACCTCGAAGAAGACTGGGACCAACTCATGCTTCGAGAAGCCCCCGACTACCGCGATCCCGAATCGTGTGACAACCTGTATGCGTTTACGAAGGATCAGGACGGCCACGAAATCGAGTTGCTCGAGCGCGACCCCGACGCCGAGTCGCTGTTCCCCTTCTGAGCGGTCGACTGCTCGATCGACGCTGGGCAACACACACTTTTTGTGAGCGGGCTCCGAGATGAGCCTATGCAACTGATCGTCTGTGGACTCGGCGGCGCCGGCAGTCGGATCGCCGACGCGCTGGTTGCGGCCGACAGCGAGGGCGAGCGGTCGTGTCTCGTCGACAGCCTCGCGCTTGATACCGACCAGCGGTCACTGGCCGCGCTGTCGGAGATTCCCGAAGACCACCGACACCTGTTCGGGACGCTGACTGCGTCGGGCCGCGGCTTCGGCGGCAATCGACATCAGGCGGCCGACGCCGCTGCGGATGAACTCACCGAGTTGTCTCGAACGGTC